>JAFDHB010000183.1 GCA_019308985.1 Deltaproteobacteria bacterium
ACCTTATGGGATATTGCTACTTCAAGACAGGTGAGCACGAAAAGGCGATAGAATGTTTCAAGAAGGTCCTCCAACTAGACCCCGGCTCAGCGATTGACTACGCGAACATAGCGTCCAACTACAGGGAAATGGGGGACAGGGAGATGGCCATCCGCTATTACACCTTCGCCCTCGAACTTGATCCCGGCATCGAGTTTGCCAGGGAGAACCTGGAGATGTTACAGGGCAAAGATGGTTAGGGATCTCCTTAAAGATGCTTGAGATAGAGACCTTTGCATAACCTATCAAGAATTGCCAATGCACGAATAGAAAGCCATAAGCACCGAAGAATCGTAGAATTTCATCAAACTTTGGATCGAGGCAACCATGTTGCCGGGCCCTAGTTGGTTTTACAAAGGTCTCAAACAGTATAAAGGACCAGGATTCCCTTTCTGGAGTGAAGAGAGGAAGCCTCATGAGGAGGCAAGCTCAAGCATCATCTTCCTTTCCCAGATATCCATGTCACAGAATTCAAACCCGAACTTCTCGTAAAGCTTGATGGCGCTGATATTCTTTGTCTCAACGCATAGCCATATGGATTTGTACCCCATCTCTCTTGCCCCCTCGACCGCCAACTCCGTCAAGGCCGTGCCCACACCCCTGTTCCTGTGGTCCTGGTGCACAAAGATGAGATATTCGTAATCCTTCCCCTTGGGATCAGGGATCAAGGCCGCGTGCCAGATTATTCTCCCTTCCCTGATGGCAATGAAGGTGGTGCTTGCCCCCAGGATCTCCTCCACCCACTTGCAGCATTTGTCCTGGTCGGCGGGGGGCAGTCCCTGCGCGGCCGGCCTGGGGGAAAACTCCAGGTACATGCTCAAAAGCCTCTGGTAGTCACCAGGGCCTCCCCTCCCCACGAGGAAAAGGACACCTCTCTTGTCCTTCTTGATCTTGAACTCAAGGGATTCCAATCTCATTCTCCCAGGCCAGCGCCGTGTCCCATTACTCTCCCCTTGCGGTCTCACACGGGACTTGCGGCAGGCACAAGAATCCTTCCCTCTGTCCCCTCCTCCCTCCTTGCTTTTCGCCCCATGTCTGCCTCCGTCTGTTTCTCGTGCTCTTAGCACCGGCACCCTCAGGAACAACAGTATCATGTCCCAGGAGCTGTTGTCCAGTGATCATCATGGTATCCTTTCCGGCTCGGCCTGAGGGGGATTGGGTTCCGCTCGATCTTTGGAAGGGTCCTTTTTCGTTGACCCTGCTTTTACTGATCTGCTAGGATTCCCGAGATATGTCTCCTGGCAAATCAGCCTTTATCTTGCGTGTCAACCATGCTTATTGAGGGAATCGATTGGGGTCCGACATCGAACACAGAATAAAGTCCCTGTTCTTTTATTCCGATGACATGGCTCGCTTTGATTTCGGGCCCGATCATCCTTTCAAGCCCGAGCGGGCCTCTAAGACCTATGACCTTTGTTCCCGTTACGGGCTTTTGGATCAGCCCTGGATGTCCGTCATTGCTCCCGAATCCCTGGATGAGGCCCTTCTGGAGCTTTTCCATGACCCATCATACGTCGATACCCTCAGGAGGGCGAGCAGGGGGGAGGTGGACCTAGACATGATCGCCCGGGGCCTCGGCACTGGTGACAACCCTCTGATTCCTGGAATCTTTGAATGGTCCCTCAAGGCGGCGGGCGGCACCCACGCTGCCGTGGAAGGCGTCTTGAAGGGTGAAATTGAGGTGGCGTTCAATCTCCTAGGAGGGTTTCACCATGCAATGCCCGACCATGCCGAGGGCTTTTGCTATATAAACGACATCGTGATTGCCATAAGGGACGCCCTCTTGAGATCACCGGATGGCAAAATCGCCTATGTGGACCTGGATGCCCATCACGGCAACGGTGTCCAGCATGCCTTCTTCAAGGACCCCCGGGTCCTCTTCGTCTCTATTCACGAAACCGGCCGCGCCCTTTACCCCTGGTCTGGATACGAGACCGAGGTGGGAGAGGGTGATGGGCTCGGGTTCACGGTCAACGTACCCCTTGAACCAGGGGCGGATGACGAAGTCTATGGTTATGTCCTTGAAGAAATCGTCTTTCCTCTGCTCGAGGCCTTCTCGCCTGCGTTGATCGTGGCACAGGCGGGAGCGGACGCCCTTGTCTCCGACCCCCTGACACACCTGGAAATCACGAACAATGCATATCGCAAGGCCATCAAAGGTATAACTGATATATGTCCCAGGGTGGTTGCCCTTGGAGGTGGAGGATACGACCTCATCCGGTCTGCCAGATGCTGGACTCTTGCCTGGGCTGTCATGAACCGTATTGAACCCTCGGACGAATATGCGGGCCTGGTGGGTGGAATGATGTTCGGGCCTGAAATGGAGGCGGGAACTCTTTACGATGAGCCCCACCAGAGCGAGGGGGAGACAAAGGAAAACGCCCTGAGGGAAGCCAGGCAAACCGTAGAATACCTGCGCAGGGAGGTATTCCCTATCCACGGTATAGCATGACCCTTTTGGAGTCTACTCTTGATGAACTCGCAAAAAGGCTGAAAGTGCTCATTTCTGACATTCCTGCGAAAGTAGAGATCCAATAATTTCAAAGGCCTCTGGAGGCCTCCTGGTCGCGGTCCGAGGCAGGCTTATCAAGTCCAGCATGACGGTTTTGGGACCTTTTACGAGCTTGTCAAAATTGATGAACTCGTAAAAAGTCAAAATCAGGATGGCAAAGTAAAAAGTTTCAAGTTCAAGGCGCGCAAATCTCGTGTGATGAGGCGTACATAGAAGTACGCCGCAATCACAACGAGATGAAGCGCAACGCAGAAATTGGACTTTTTACGAAGCCATTACTATTGCTTTCCGGCAATAAGCCTGTCCACCACTTCCGGTTCAGCCAGCGTCGTTGTATCGCCCAACTCATCAATCCGGCCTTCCGCGATCTTCCTCAGTATCCTGCGCATGATCTTGCCGCTTCTCGTCTTGGGAAGGGCATCGGCGAATTGTATCTTATCCGGGGTGGCTATGGGCCCTATCTCCTTTCTGACATGTTTGACCAGTTCTTTTTTCAATTCCCCCGTAGGATTGATGTTCTCCTTGAGGACAACGAATGCGTATATACCCTGTCCCTTGAGTTCGTGGGGATACCCTACCACGGCCGATTCCGCGACAGCGCCGTGGGAGACCAGGGCACTCTCTATCTCTGCCGTTCCCATCCTGTGCCCGGAGACGTTGATGACATCATCCACCCTGCCCATCAGCCAGAAGTATCCGTCCTCGTCCTTACGTGCTCCGTCTCCGGAAAAATAAAGGCTTGGATACTGGATGAAGTATTGGGTCCTGAACCGGTCCGGGTCCCGGTAAAGGGTCCTCATGAATCCCGGCCAGGGCTTCTTGAGGCAAAGGTGTCCCCCCTCGTTGATATCCGCCTCTTTTCCGTCCGTCTTCATGATAAGGGGCTGTATGCCGAAGAAGGGAAGGGAGGCGGAGCCCGGCTTCATGGGCATGGCTCCGGGTATGGGAGTTATCACGTGACCCCCGGTCTCCGTCTGCCACCATGTATCCACGATGGGGCAGCGCTCCTTACCCACAACCCCGTAATACCACATCCATGCCTTTGGATTTATGGGTTCGCCCACGCTCCCGAGGAGCCTGAGGCTGCTCAGGTCCCTCCCCTTGACCCATTCGTCTCCGCTCCTCATCATTGCCCTTATTGCGGTGGGAGCCGTGTAGAATATGTTGACCCCGTATTTTTCCACCACCTGCCAGAAGCGATCCGGTTGGGGATAGTTGGGGACCCCTTCGAACATTAGGGAGGTCGCACCCGTTGCCAGGGGGCCGTAAACGATGTAGCTATGGCCCGTTACCCAGCCGATATCGGCCGTGCACCAGAATATATCCTCGTCCCTGTAATCAAAGACATATTTCATGGTGAGAAGGGTGTAGAGGAGATAGCCCGCTGTGGTGTGGAGCACCCCTTTCGGCTTTCCCGTACTCCCACTGGTGTAAAGGATGAACAGCGGATCTTCCGAGTCCATGGACTCGGGCTCGCACTCCTGGGATGCCTCCGCCATCAACTCGTGCCACCAGTAATCACGTCCTTCAACCATAGGGGTTTCCCTTTCCATCCTCTTGACTACTATGCATCGCTTTACCCCGGGGCAGGCCTCCAGTGCCTTATCCGCATTTCTCTTGCTCTCCAGCACACGCCCGGCCCTGTAGGCGCAATTGCTTGTAATCAGTGTCTCGGCCCCGCAGTCCAGTATCCTGTCTTTGAGGGAATCGGGGCTGAACCCCCCGAAGACCACGCTATGGATGGCCCCTATGCGCGCGCAGGCCAGCATGGCAATGGGAAGCTCTGGGATCATCGGCAGGTACATGGCTACCCTGTCTCCAGCCCCTATGCCGAAGCTTCGCAACACGTTGGCAAACTTGCACACCTCCCTGTGAAGTTGCTGGTATGTGTATGTCTTGGATTCTTCCAGGGGCTCCCCTTGCCAGATCAGCGCAGCCTTGTTGCGCCTCCAGGTCCTGGTATGGCGATCCAAACAGTTGTATGCGGCATTGAGCTTGCCGCCCACGAAGTACCGTATGTATACATCGTCCTTGAAGCTGTAGTCTTCCACGGGACCATCCCATAGCTTGAACCAGTCCAGGTGTTCCCGGGCCATCTCAGCCCAAAATGCTTCAGGCTCCTCTACAGACCTCTTATAAAGGCTCTCGTATTCTTTCATGCTCTTCAATCGGGCCTTTTGCACGAATTCCTCCGGAGGATAAAAGACACGCTTTTCCTGATAAACCGATTCTACGTGATTTGTCTTCTTTGTCTTTTCCATAAGATCGCCTCTCATAGCTTATGAATCATGCTCATTCAAATGTGCAAAACTCCTAGAAACCTCAAACGTGGGATGCTTTTGGAAAAGCCCCAGATGCAAGCTGAGCCTGCGAAATCCCGCTTGCGGGAGGGCGCAAATCTTTGGGGATGCGGTGCAACGCCGCCCCTTGGATAGCGCCTTGGCGGAGAGATGGGGTTTTTGCGAAGCCATCAAGCAAGGGAGTACTTGGACCCCACACTATTCAAGATAAAAGCATCGGGGAATGCCTCCGAAAGGCGATTGATTGCCTCCCAGCCCGTACAGTGCATGGGAACCAGGACCCTGGGTTCGAACCTCGCTAGTTCCTCGATGGTCCTGTCGATAATCGGCTCGTAATCGGGGCCTGAGAGGTGAAATCCTCCCATGATGCCGTAGATATCCTTCACCCCTGTGGCCTCCATTGCATGGAGCACGGTGTTGATTATTCCCGCGTGGCTGCACCCGGATAGGATAACCAGGCCTTTCTCCTTCAATCGGATTGCAAGGGCCTGGTCCTCGGCAATGACATCCTTCTCCAATTTCCCTGCCTTCTCCACGTAGGCGTTCAGGAGCCCCTTCTCAAAGTCTGTCCGGCGTGCTATGCCCCCTGTTATCAAGACCGTCTCATCCCCTATGAGGGTGGGGTTTTCGGTCTCGTGAAGATCCGTATTCCTTTTCTCCAGCTCCTCCCTTACAAGGGTCCTGGGAAAACGCAGCATCCTCCCGTCCTTCAAGGCCTTATACCTTGGAAAATGAAATGCGGCGGGGTGGAGAAAAAGGTCTATAGGGCGAGAAATTCGGTCCAGGATCGGAATGAGGGCACCTGTATGGTCCATGTGGGCGTGACTCATTACGATTGCCTCTATCTCCCCGAGATCTATCCTGAGCCTCTCGGCGTTGTGCAGCACGCCGTGCCTCGTGTACCCGGTGTCAAAAAGCACGCTGTGCTTTATGTTGTCCCTGTAAACATCCACCAGGAGTGAAAGACCGTGTTCCGCCACGAACGTGTCAAGGGGGATTTCATCTCCCTCTGAAAGAGGAGGGCGGGTCACCGTGTCATTGCTTGCCAGCAAGACGTCCACGTAATTGTCCATTAGGATGACTATCTCTACCTTGTCAACCTCCTTCAGTGTCAGCGTTGTCCTGCTCATTTCATTGACCTCCGCTGTTGTATATCCTTCAATTTCCACCAAAGGTCCTCGACCTGGGCCCTGGTTTCATCAAGGGACCCGTCATTGTAAATGACAAAGTCCGCGTATTTCAACTTTTCATCTATGGGTAGCTGGGCATCCAGGATCCGTTCCGCCTGTCTCCTCTTGATGGCGTCCCTTTTCATGAGTCGCTCTATCTGCACCTCCCTGGGGGCGTAAACCAAAACTACCTTGTCGAACCTGTCCTGGGAACCGATCTCGATGAGCAGCGGGATAACCACCTGGATGATGGCCGCTGGATTGTTCCTTGCGATCCTGTCCACATGCCTTGCCATCTCCTCCAGGATGAAAGGGTGGGTGAAACTCTCCAGCCTCTTTCTCTTTGCCTCCTCATTGAACACTATGGAAGATAGTTTCTTCCTGTCTATGGAACCGTCCTCCTTGAGCACGCTGTCGCCGAAATAGCCTACGATTTGCTTCCACGCGGGCCGACCCGGTTCGACAACCTCCCTGGCAATAATGTCCGTATCCACGAGGTGAGCCCCCAGCTCTTTCAGCATTTCCGCCACCGTGCTCTTGCCAGTGGCAATCCCTCCCGTAACCCCCAGCAAGAGGCACATATCCTTTCTACCCAAATCCCGCGCCACAAGTGTATGGCTCCTTCTACGTAATCCTACTATGTTTCTTTATCATATCAGGTCCCTCTGGGCAAATTAATGTTGCCCACAACATTCGGCTGTTAGTCCATATTCACCCCTATGAAATTCATCGCCGACCTCCACATCCATTCCCATTATTCCCGCGCCACGTCCAGGGACCTTGACCCGGAGCACCTTGCCCTCTGGGCCAAGAAAAAGGGCATTACGGTTATCGGTACGGGCGATTTCACCCATCCCGGTTGGGTCAAGGAACTCCGGGAAAAACTTGTGGAGGCGGAGCCGGGGCTTTACCGGCTCAAGCAGGACCTGGAATCTGAGGCGCAGAAGAAGGTACCGGATTCTTGCTTAAATCATACTCGATTCCTCCTCTCAGGAGAGATCAGTTGCATCTACAAGAGGGGCGGTAAGACCAGGAAGATCCATCATCTCCTCCTTTTCCCCGACTTTCCTTCCGTTGAAAGATTCAACCAGCGATTGGACCGTATCGGGAACATAAGATCCGACGGCCGGCCCATCCTCGGCTTGGATTCGAGAGACCTGCTTGAAACGGCCCTCGAGGTAAGCGAAAAGGCCTTTCTGATTCCAGCCCATGTCTGGACACCCTGGTTCTCCCTGTTTGGGTCCAAGTCCGGCTTTGATACCATAGAAGAGTGCTTCGGTGACCTTACCCATCACATTCATGCCCTCGAAACGGGCCTTTCCTCGGACCCACCCATGAACCGGCTCCTATCCGCCCTGGACAGGTTTCTCCTGGTGTCAAACTCTGACGCCCATTCTCCGTCCAAGATCGGAAGGGAGGCCAACATCTTTGACACGGACCTGGACTATGACCACATTCTGGGGGCCATGATCTCCAGGGAGGGATTTGAGGGCACTATTGAATTTTTTCCGGAAGAAGGAAAATACCATTTTGACGGGCACAGAAAGTGCTCTGTCAGGTTGCATCCCAAGGAGACGAGGGAGCATGAGGGCATATGCCCTGCCTGCGGCAAACCCTTGACCATCGGCGTGTTCAACAGGGTAGAGGAGCTTGCCGACCGGGATGACCCTAGTATTTCCAAGGCTTTTTTCAGTCTTATTCCCCTGACTGAAATCCTGTCGGAGATTTACGACTGCGGACCTTCCACGAAAAGAGTAACTACAGTTTACGAAGATCTCCTTGCGGGGATAGGCCCTGAGCTCTACATTCTGATGGACGCCCCCTTAGGTGATATTGAGTCCCACGGCGGAATGCTCCTTGCCAAGGCCATTGAAAGGATGCGTCACTCCCAGGTCATAAAGGAAGAGGGCTATGACGGTGAATACGGGGTCATACGCCTCTTTGACAAGCATGAAAAGGCTGAGTTGATGGGCCAGGAGACCCTGTTTCAAGGTGCGAGAAACGAAACACCAAGACGCAAGGTCAGGGAGGGAAACAGGGTTGGTGCTGAACAGCGCAGGCTCTCGAGGATAAGACCGGGGGGCACGAAAAGCAAGGAAACCTTGACGGATCTGAGCCCCCTGAACCCCATTCTGGACCCACTGAACCAGGCCCAGAGAGACGCCGTTCTCTTTCGCGGCGGACACCTTGTCATCCTTGCAGGTCCTGGAACCGGTAAGACTATGACCTTGACGCACAGGATCGCCCACCTGATTCAACAAGGGGATGCCGTACCAGGCCAAATCCTGGCCCTTACCTTCACCAACAAGGCCGCAAGGGAGATGAGGGAAAGGATTACCGACCTCTTTCGAGGGCCTGCCCTCCAGGGGACAGGTAAAGATCACATTCCGTCCAACATACTGACCTTTCACGGATTCTGCCTGCAAGTGCTTCGCCGGGATGCGGGTCTGCTGGGCCTGCCACAGGAATTCTCCATCTGCTCGGAGCACGACATCCAACATGTGGTCAGAGAAGCCCTATCCGGGTCACCGGGGGGCAAAAGGGAGGTGTCTCGTCTTCTGAAGGCCATACCAAGGTTGAAAAGGGCATTGGTCCAAAAGGGAGAGGAGGAATGCGGTGATAAAGATCTCCTGGCCTTCCTTGAGAGGTACAATCGCATACTGAGGGCCAATTCAATGCTCGACCTGGATGACCTTGAGGTGGAAACATTGAGGCTCCTCATGGATCATCCCGAAATCTCCCGCAAGTACGCGGAAAGCTTTCCCTGGGTATTTGTGGACGAATACCAGGATACAAATCCGGTGCAGGTGGACATACTGAAACAGCTTGTCCATTCCGTCCAATCCCCTTCCACCGCCTATATCTGCGCAATTGGAGATCCTGACCAGGCCATTTACGGATTCAGGGGTGCTGATGTGGGAAATTTCTTGCGCTTTGAGGCAGACTTCCCCGGCGGCAAAAAGATCATCCTTGGCAAGAACTACCGCTCCACAGGAGTGATACTGTCTTCCTCCGCAGCCCTCATGGAAAAGGGCTTTCCCCTCGTCGGTACGCAAGGCCCCGGGGTTCCCATTTCCCTGGCGGAATGCCATACCGCCGCAGAAGAGGCCGAGATGATCGTGGAGCAGATTGAAAAGCTCCTGGGCGGGACCACTTACTTCTCTATCGACAGCGGCAGGGTAGCCTCCCATGAAGATGGTGAAGACCTGGGCTTTGGAGATATCGGCGTGCTGTACAGGCTCAACTTTCAAGGAGATGAGCTGGAAGAGGCCTTCTCCAGGTCAGGCATTCCCTATAGCAGGTCCGGAGAGAAACCCCTGGTCCTTCGCTATCCAGTGAATGTCGTCCGGCGCTTTCTCCAGCTCGTGGGTCTCAGGCACACACCTCACCATGTCAAGGCCTACTTGAGGTCCCTTGAGGAATATGACATTACCAGCCCTCTGGCCAAGGTTCTCAAGGAAGGTAAGCACCCAGGGTTAGCCGCGCAAGAGATGGGCCCGTTGAGGAAACAGTGTGATGGAACTGCCGGAATCCCGGAGTCGATCAAGTTCACCCTCGAATATCACGGCCTAGACAACTTTTCCGGTGAGGATGAAGAATCCCTCAGCCGTCTCGAGGCGATAGCTTCAAACTTCCAGGGGGACCTGGAATCCTTCCTGGACGCGCTCTCTTTGGAACGGGGCATTGACCACACTGCTCTTTCCGGCGACCGGGTGGCCCTGATGTCACTGCATGCCTCAAAGGGCCTGGAGTGGCCGGTGGTTTTCATCACCGGATGTGAGAGCGGCCTCATTCCCTGCACCCTCTTCGGTGAGCACGACCTGGAGGAAGAGAGAAGGCTCCTTTACGTGGGCATGACAAGGGCAAAAAGACGATTGATAATAACCCGCTCCCGCACCAGGTCCATCAATGGAAAGATACGCACCATGAATGAGTCTCCCTTTCTCAGGTTTATCCCAAAAAAGCTATTGGCTCCCCTTGAGCGGGCGCCCTGGAACCGAAAGAAAAAGACCCACCAACAGCTCCACCTCTTCCAACCCGGGGACGTTCATTCATAATTCAGTAATTATGAAGAAGAGGGGGACCTTCAATATTGATGGCTTCGTAAAAAGTCCAATTTCTGCGTTGCGCTTCATCTCGTTGTGATTGCGGCGTACGCTAAGTACGCCTCATCACACGAGATTCGCGCGCCTTGAACTTGAAGCTTTGTCAATATTCAAATAACTTTCGTCTCCAGTTGATAACGCAGTTCCTTTGCCGTTTTCCCTCCTCGCTCAACTGCATAGCTGACAGCAGCAGGGGTTATGTCAAGTTTCCTCGTCAAATCCACCATAGACATTCCTAATTCAACCACACTCCAATAGCAGAGTAGTCTCTATCCCGAACCCGGTTCCTTTGTCTCCCTCTTTTCAGATTGGGCTGTAGGGTCCTTAAAGCTACAGGGCAAGAAGGACGCACACTTCCCGCACACGTGGGTTGAATCGGGAAGATCTCTAAAGAAACCCAGCACCTTCCTGTTTTCGACCAGCCGATCCCAGCAGGCCCTGCGCATGAATTGGGATTCTTCAAGGGCAGACACCGGGCAGGCCTGAATGCATTTCCCGCAGGGTTTGCCAGCCTTTAGGAGACAAGTCTGGTCCTTCTCTATGAGGGGATGGTCTCCGAGGGTGGCCTCGGTAACCAGGCTGCCAAGACGACCTGCACAGCCGGCCTGGGTGATCAGCAGGCAGTTCGTACCGAAGCGCCCAAGCCCGGCAATATGGCCAAGATGCTTGTGTGACCAGCGGGCCATGAGCTTTACCTCATCAAAATTATGGGTAGCCGGGGTGAGGGCCGAGCGGTATCCGTGCCCTGCTAATAGGTCCGAGAGGGCCTGGCTTAGGCGGCTGATCAAGTCATTGGTTTCCACATAGGCAATACCCCAGTTCCTGCTGGGACGATCTCCCTTTCGATTCTCTTTCACAAGTTCCTTGGTGAAGGGAACAAAAAAGACGATCACGGATCTGGCAGATGGTAGTAACTCCTTTGGGAGCAAGTGGTCTTGAGCCGCTATGCTGCGCAGATCGTCGAATCGATGATCTATGGTCGCACTCACAAGAAGAGGAGCGCGCCACCAGACACCCGAGGTCCTTGCCTGTTTTTCAGCTTCAACATACCTTTCAGCAAAACCCTTCAAGTCATTGATGGATAATTCCTGGCCCATGATAGACCTCGGTGCTCGGGGTCAAAGTTTGACAGGCGGTTGCCCAAATCTTTTCCGCTCCACCCATTTATGCCAAAAGAGAATAGCGCTCATGGTATTTGCTGTTGTGGTCCCTGGGAGTCTTTTCTCAAGGCTCAATCAAATTCCTTCCAGGCACTTACAAGGCACAAACAGTTAATAGAAGGCCACAGTAGCCCCAAGAGATCATCTTCACCGGAGCCTCCACCTCTCGC
>JAFDHB010000184.1 GCA_019308985.1 Deltaproteobacteria bacterium
ACACCGACCTTTTCAGATCTATCATTGCCAGGATAGAAGAACTCTGTGGAACAGGTTACGGCCAGGGCAAGAAGGGCGACGTGGCCTTCCGGGTCATAGCGGATCATGCCAGGGCCGCCGCATTCCTGATCGGCGACGGGGTATTGCCGTCCAATGAGGGCAGGGGCTACGTCCTCAGGCGCATCATCAGGCGTGCTATCCGGTTCGGGCAAGCCCTGGGCCTCAAGGATCCCTTCCTCCACCTGGTGGCTCAAAAGGTGATCGACGTCATGGGACAGGATTATGGAGAGCTTGTCACCGGGCGGCGACTGATTGATGGAGTAATCCTCAATGAAGAGAAGAGATTCGCTGATACCCTCCACTACGGCATGAGGGTACTGGATGAACACATTGAAGGGTTGAAGGAAAAGGGAGATGCAATGATCCCGGGGGACCTGGCCTTCAAGCTCTATGATACCTATGGACTGTCCCTTGATATTGTGGAAGACGTGGCCAGGGAAGAAGGGTTGACCATAGACACGGAAGGTTACGAACGGGCCATGTCCCGCCAGAGGACCCAGTCCCAGGAGTCATGGAAGGGCAGCGGCGCAGAGGAAGTGCCTGAAGCCTTTCGCAGGCTTGCGGCCAGGGGGGTCTCCACCCTTTTCTTGGGGTATGAGACCCTGGAGGTGGAAGCCAAGGTGATAGCCATTATGAGGAACGGCACTGAGACGGCGGAGGCACATCAGGGTAACGAGGTAGAGGTGGTTTTGGACCGTACCTCCTTCTATGGAGAAGCAGGGGGTCAGATCGGCGACAAGGGATGGCTGGTCGCCCGAGACATGAGAATGGTAGTGGAGGACACGCGCAAATACGGCCAAGACATTATAGTCCACAGGGGAAGGATGGAAAAAGGCGACCTTTCCCTCGGAGACCCTGTCCGGGCGGTGGTGGACGGGGAAAGGCGCAGGGCAACCGCTCTCAATCACACTGCTACGCACCTTCTGCACAAGGCGCTCAGGGAGATCCTCGGAGACCATGTCAAGCAGGCCGGCTCCCTGGTAACTGCTGAAAGGTTCCGCTTCGATTTCAGCCACTTTACCCAGGTCGACACGGAAAAGCTGAAGGAAGTAGAAAAGTTGGTCAATGACTACATCAGGGAAAACCTTCCCCTCACCATTGAGGAGATGCCCAGGGAAGAGGCCATGAAGACGGGGGCCATCGCCATCTTTGAAGAGAGATACGGAGAGAAAGTCAGGCTTGTGCGCATCGGAGACGGCCTGAGCATGGAGCTTTGCGGAGGTACCCACACTTCCCGCACCGGCAACATCGGGCTGTTCAAGATCATAGGTGAAAGTGCGGTCGGCGCCAATGTGCGTCGCATAGAGGCCCTCACGGCAAAGACCGCCCTGGAGCATATCCAAAACCAGGAGGAGGTCCTGAGGGAAATTGCCGCTCTCCTGAAGTCTACTACGGAGCAGGCCAGGGACAAGGTTGAAAGGTTGGCAAAAGATCTCAAGCAGAGGGAGCGGGAGATCGAACAGCTCAAGGCAAGACTCCTCACGAGCCAATCCGTGGACCTGCTCTCAGGCGTCAGGCAGGTGGGGGAGACCAAACTGCTGGTAAGGGAAGTCACGGCCGATTCCCCGAAGGCCCTGAGGGAATTCGCCGACAGGATAAGGGACAGATTGAAATCGGGGATCATCGTCCTGGGGGCCAGGAACGAAGGCAAGGCCCTGTTGATCTGCGTCGTTACCAAGGACCTGGTGGACCGCTACAGGGCAGGAGAAATAATCAAGCATCTTTCAGCCCTGGTTGGAGGTAAAGGCGGTGGTAGGGCTGACATGGCGCAGGGTGGAGGGAGCAGACCGGAAGAACTGGGCCGCGCCCTTGAATCCGTGTACGATCTGATCAAAAGAGCGACCTGATACGGTCCACAAGGGTGCGTTTCTCTTCGTGCACCGGGGACTCTGTTTCTCTATCATAACCCTGGGCCAGCTTTTCCTTGCACTTGCTGATATATTCAAGGGCCTCGTAGTATTGACCCATGTCAGGATAGTTTTGAAGCAGGTAGTTGTACCTGGCCAGGGCTGCCCTGTATTCGCCCATCCTGAAATAGAAGTGCCCCACGTAAAGCTCATGCTCTGCGAGGAAAAGAAGACACTTCCTCAAATTCTTCATGGCCCTGTTTGCGTATTCGCTCTTGGGAAATCTCCTTATCAGCCTTTCAAAGATTTCCTTTGCCCTCATGGTGTGAAACTGGTCCCTGTCCGGGGTGGTCATCCTCTTGAAATGGCACATGGCCTTCTGGTAAATGACATAGGGAATGTTTTCGTTCTTGGGATGGAGCTTTTCAAACTGGTCATAGGCGCCAAAGGCGGCGTCATATTCCTCTCTCTTGAACTCGGCATCTGCGATTCGAAGCTCTGCCAGCACCGCGTATTTGCTGTAAGGAAACCTGTCCCGCACATCCTCGAATGCCTCGATCGCCGCCGTGTACCTGCTCCTCTCCATGTTCTTTACACCTTCTGCTATGAGCTCAGCAGGAGTTTTTGTCGACTCCCCTCCCATGAATCCGCCGATTGAAGCGCATCCGCTGAAGAGCACAAGGGCCGCAACACCCAGTGCCAGGGATCTTGCCGTCGAACCTATTCCGAAGTCCCTCATAATCACTCTGTTTGGCCCCGGTGAAATACGCTTCGCTCTCACTGCCGTGAATTTCACGGGGTAAATCTATCTGGTCTGCCGCCAAGGGCGGCACTCAGGGTTCAGGGTTCAAGGTTCAGGGTTCAGGGTTCAGGGTTCAAGGTTCAAGGTTCAAAGTTCAAGGTTCAGGGTTCAAGGTTCAGGGTTCAAAGTTCAAGGTTCAAAGTTCAGGGTTCAGGATTCAAAATTCAGGATTCAAAATTCAAAATTCAGCGCGTCATCGGTCTTCGGTCGTCCGTCCTCTTTCCCGCTGCTTTCTGATCACTTCCCCCTTCCCTCTATCCTCTACGTATTTTTCGGCCGCATGGGCCGCTGCAGCCCCTTCTCCGACTGCCGTGGCAATCTGTCGAAACATCTTGGATCTGACATCCCCCGCCGCAAAGACCCCTGGCACGGAAGTCTCCATATTCTCATTGGTGATGACAAATCCGCCCTGATCCAGCTTCAATTGATCTTTCACCAGTTCCGTATTGGGTGTTGTGCCTATGAATACGAAGACCCCTTGCACGGCCTTCCGGGTTATCTCCCCGGTGTTGACATTTTTCAGCTCGAGACCCTCCACCTCCTTATCGCCCAAGATCCTTATGGGGACGGTATCCCAGACAAAGGAAATCTTTTCCTCAGCCATTGCCCGCTCCTGGAGCAGCTTGGTGGCCCTCAGCTCGTCCCTTCTATGTATCACGTGGATCTTTTTGGCAAAGCGGGTCAGGAACAGGGATTCTTCAAGGGCCGTGTCCCCGCCTCCGATTACAGCGACTTCCATGTCCTTGAAAAAAGGCCCGTCGCAGGTGGCGCAATAGGAGACCCCCTTCCCCGTCAGGATGTCTTCACCCTCGATACCCAGCTTCCTCCAGGTGGCCCCGGTGGCAAGGATGACCGTCCTTGTCTTGATTTTCCGCTCCGGGGTTGTGACGACCTTTTCATCAGGCCTCAACTCCAGGCCGACCACCTCTTCGCTCCTGATCTCAAGGCCGAATTTTTCAGCCTGGCTCTTCATCCTGTCCACGAGATCAAATCCGGATATGCCGTCAGGAAACCCCGGGTAGTTTTCCACCCAGTTGGTATTCATGACCTGCCCCCCCGGGGCCAATCTTTCCAGCAGCACCAGGTTCATCCTGGCCCGGGCGCCGTACAGACCCGCAGTAAGCCCCGCGGGACCTCCGCCTATGATGATCAAGTCCAGCATCAGAGCAACTTCTTCAGCTCTTGCTCTATAGAGCTCTTGGGGTGGGCCCCTATTATGGTGTTGGCAACCTCGCCGTTCTTAAAAAAGATGAGGGTCGGGATATTTCTTATACCGAACCTTGCCGGGGTCTGTTTGTTCTTGTCAACGTCCATCTTTGCGAATTTGATTTTCCCCGCATACTCATTTGCCAGTTCTTCTACCACCGGACCAACCATCCTGCAGGGGCCGCACCACTCGGCCCAAAAATCAACCATGGCTGGTATGTCGGAATTCATTATCTCCTGGTCAAAGTTTTCATCAGTTACTTGGAGCAAATTACCCATGACTTCTCCTTTCTTGAGATTTATTCTTGTCTGTTCAACTAGCACGAGGGCCTTTCTTTGTCAACCGGGAAGGACTCTGGTCTGTTCGGCCCCGGTGAAATGCGCTCCGCCTTTGTTAAATGCGCTTCGCTGTCACTAACGTGAATTTAACTTGGCAAGCTGTCACTGCCGTGAATTTCACGGGGTAAATCTATCTGGTCTATTCGGTCTGCCGCCAAAGGCGGCACTCAAGGTTCAAGGTTCAAAGTTTAAGGTTCAGGGTTCAGGGTTCAGGGCACTCCTCGTTATCTGTTATCCGTTATTTGTTACTTGTGACTCGTCACTTCCCTCTTAATGTGGACCGAGGCAACCGCGTTGCCGGATTTGGACCGAGGTGACCGTGTCACCGGATTTCCACCGACATGGTCGGTTCGTTCCATATGAGAGTTCAAAGTTCAGCGTGTCTTCGGTCGGCGGTCGTCGGTCTTCTGTCCTTCTGCTCACTTCCCCCTATCCTTCTGCCCTATGTCATAGGCCTGTTGAGACCGGATAGCATGTCCCTTATCTCTTCCCTGACATACATGAGCCTGTCCAGCTCATCCTCGGAAAGCTCCTTGGCTACCTGCCCCTTCTTTATGCGGGCCTTGAGCGCCTTGATCTCCTTTTCGAGGTCGACTATTCCGTTGAGCACAAGGTCCCTTATGTCTATTGAAGGCTCTTTCTCTTCCGGCGTTTCAACGGCGATCTCCCGGGGCTTGAGGATGAGCCTCTCTTTCCATCTGGGAACGTGTACCTCCAGGCCGAATGTCTCCCGCATCTTTTTGGCCAGGGTCTCGCTGGCCCTAGGCTCTCCGTGCACCACGAATACCTCGGGCTTGCTCTCGAAATTGCCTACCCATTCAAGCAGGTCCTTCTGGTCCGCATGGGCTGAGAACCCGCCTATGGTGAAGACCCTTGCCTTCACTGCCACGTTCTCACCGAAGATCCTCACGTGACTTGCCCCGTCCACGATTTTGCGGCCTGTGGTCCCTTGGGCCTGAAAACCAATGATGACTATGCTGGCCCCCTCGCGCCAGAGGTTGTGTTTGAGGTGGTGCTTGATGCGCCCCGCCGTGCACATGCCGTTTCCCGCTATTACTATGGCTGATCCCTTTAACTCATTTATGGCCATGGACGCCCTGGTGGACTCGGTAAAGACCAGGTTAGGCATATCAAAGGGGTCACACCCCTGATTGACTATCTCCGTTGCCTCCTCATCATAGTATTTCCTATTCTTCCGGAAGATTTCAGTGGCCTTTATGGCCAGGGGGCTGTCCAGGTAGACTGGTATGTCGGGCAGAGAGCCGTTTCGATGAAACTCCCCAAGAACATAGAGGATCTCCTGTGTCCTCTCGACTGCAAAGGCGGGGATAATTACCTTTTCATTGCGGGAATAGGCATGTTCAATTGCCTCCAGCAATTCCTCTTTGCTCTCTTGGAAGGACCTGTGAAGGCGGTCGCCGTAAGTGGATTCCAGGAAGAGATAGTCCGCGTCAAAGATCTCGTGAGGGTCCCGTACAATGAGCTGGTCCTTTTTTCCCAGGTCACCGGAAAACACCACCTTGGTAGACTCGTTGTTTTCCTCTATCCACAGCTCGAGTATCGAACTGCCCAGGATATGCCCCGCATTCCTCAGCCTTGCCTTGACCCCGGGTTCTATTTGGACAACATGGTCCCTCTGTACGGGCGCAAGGAGCCTCAAGCTTTCTTCCGCATCCTTGGTAGTATATAGGGGCTCGACCTCTTCCCTGGCAGAACGCCTGTTCTTCCTCGTCTGCCACTCGGCGTCCATCTCCTGGATATGGGCGGAGTCAAGAAGCATGATCTCACACAGTTCCGCGGTTGGAGGGGATGTCAATATCTTTCCCCTGAACCCATCCTTGACCAGCTTGGGGATTCTCCCGCTATGGTCTATGTGGGCGTGGGTGAGGAACAGGGATTGGATCGCTGCGGGGTCAAAACCCCAATCCCCCCTGTTCCGTGCCTCGGACTGCCTCCCTCCCTGAAAGAGACCGCAATCCACCAGGACTTTCTTGCCCTGGGGGCTCTCCACGAGATAACACGACCCGGTCACAGAACCGACTCCTCCCAAACAGGTAATCCTGATCATCCCCATATCTCCTTTCCTGATTCGGCCCCTGCCTTCATGGCCTCGGGACCACTCTCCGGGGCCCTTCCATGGCTAGAGCCGCGGGTGCACGGGCATCTCCATGTAGTCCTATCCCAAGCAAAGACCTTTTTTCGACACTATCACAACCAGCGCCCAATACTCAACAGGACATATGCTCTTCACCCGAATCACGCCCCAGCATCGCGGTATGATGAGATTTTTGGGGAAACATCAAATTTGATGAACTCGTAAAAAACCAGAATTGGGATGGCAAAGTAAAAAGCTTCAAGTTCAAGGCGCGCAAATCTCGTGTGATGAGGCGTACTTAGCGTACGCCGCAGTCACAACGAG
>JAFDHB010000185.1 GCA_019308985.1 Deltaproteobacteria bacterium
GGCAAGGAATTTTTCCCGGTCACCAAGGCTTCTAAAAACCACCTTCCGCTCATTACCCCTGGAAGTGACATGATAGAAAGCCCCAGGATATTCTATTCTTAGTGGACGAGCCATGATGAAATCCACAAAACTTGAACGTTAAGAATCTTGAAAACTTTCCTCCTTTTCAGACGATTTTCTCATTGTTTTGTCAATTGTGTAGGCCTGACCCCGACATCATTATTTTCTTGATGCAGATTTCCTTTTTCTGCCTCTGGAATAGGCTGCAGCCTCCTCTTTCACTTCAAACCCAATTTTCTTCTTGGGCTTTTCCTTAGGTTCTATTAGCTGCTTTATGGCTTCGAACACGACCCTAAACTGGCGATCGTATTTCCTTTCCATCGCTTCGATTTTTCTTTTCAATTCCTCATGTGTGGACAGCATCTGTCGCAGCCGCATAAAGGCCCTCATTATCGCGATATTGACTTCAATGGCCCTGTCGCTATTTAGAACGCTGGAAAGCATCGCTACACCCTGCTCGGTGAAAGCGTGGACCCGCTTCGAATACTTAAGCTTAGAGGATGTCACAATTTGTGATATCCTCATAATCTCTTCCCTGGTCAGTACAAACATAAAGTCTTCGGGGAACCGTTTGGCGTTCCTTCGAACGGCCTGATTTAAGGCCCTTGTTTCCACTCCGTAGAGCCTCTATCTGCTCCGGGTTCTCTCTGACAAATCTCTCAAATTCCTGGAGGTAGTCTCGAGGCGCTAGCTTACTCCCGTCTTTGGCCCTGAAAATGATTTTTGAGTCCACATAGTCTTCCACCCCATTGGCTCGAATGAATTTCTTCTTGGGCCGAGGATAATTTTCGCATAAATCCAGGAAGGCCTCGCTTTGCAAAATGCCAATGGTTTGCTGCCATTGCTCCTCAAGCCGCACATGCAATGTTTGAGCAAAATCGGCCAGATCACACTTCAGGATATAGGTGAACTGCTCTCTGCCCTCCTGGGTGATATTCTTGGAAATTCTGTGAAGCCTCTTGGACAAAACTCGAATATTATATTCTCTGTCTTCATTATCAGCGATGGCCTGGACAATTTCACGGATGGTCTTTGTGGCCTTAGCCGGTGCCTCGGCCGTAATGCCCGTAATCTTCCTGAAGTATTCCAGAAGGGTCCCATCGAAGCAATCAAAGACCGTAAAGTGGGTCTTATGAATCTCGGGGCAGCGGCGCGTGCCCCTTCCCATCATCTGCTCAAACAGGATCCTGGACTTTACGGGCCGCATAAAGACGATATTCTCTATCCTTGGTATGTCCACTCCTGTTGAGAGCATATCCACTGTGACCACGATGCCGGGCTTTTGCCTGTTTCTGAACTCCCGGATCTTCTGAAGCGGCCTGTCCACTGACGGGCTGCCGGTAATCTTCTGGACAAAATCTTCACCCCGCCCGAACTCCTCCCTCAAGATGGCGACCAACTGATCGCAGTGGGATATGTGGGGGATGTCATTCTGGGCAAATACAAGGGTCTTTGGGAACCGCCCCAACTGTTTTTCCTGGTCCAAGAGATACTTCTTGATCTCCTGCACGATCTTTCTGTTTCTGTCCGGGGCTGACCAGTCAATCTCCGTGGTAGGGGCTGGAAGCTCCCTTTCGTCTTCTAGGATGTCGAAGCTGAGCTGACCGGTATGGGTATCAATGAGGGTGACCTCCTCTCCCTCCTTAAGAAAGACGCCTTTTAGGGTAATATCCGATTTGATGGCAATGGCATCGTAGTCCACAAGGAAGCCTTCACGGACCGCCCGCTCATAATCATAGCGAAAGACGATCTGCTTGAAAAAGGCCGTGGTATGGGCCGCTGGTGTCGCGGTAAGGCCAATTTTGATCCCATCAAAGTGCATCAGGACCTCACGCCACTTGCTCTCTTCTTGGGCCGTGTACCCGCGATGGCACTCATCTGCAATGATCACATCAAATGCGTGGATGGGGATGTCCAGTTTGGTGGCATCGCTGTCGTCATCTCGATCACCTGATGGGGGGCCAAACATCCCTTCGTGCCCGAACAAGTTGATACGCATCCGTTGGATGGTGGAGACATAGACGAAGGCGTCCCTGCTGCTCGGGTCCGTGAGGTACTTTGAGGGCATTTGTTTGAAATCAAACCTGGTGTTCTCGTCCAGGTCCTCCTTCTGAATCTTCTGGCTGTAAACCTCATAAATCTGATCAAACTTCAGGCCTGAAGACTTCCCGCGGATGGGCCAGACTCTTGTTTGAGAGACCGACTGTGATCTGTTCCGTCTTGATGACATAGTGTTTTTCGTTGAGAAGGACCACATGAAGTTCCTCTTTAGTCGCCTCATGTGCCAACCTAGCGAAGTGAGCTTTGCAAAAGGCAAGGCTATCGGAAGTGCTCCTGATCCTAAAAGCTGGTTCCGGTTCAGCTCCCTTCTGATCGGCCAGTCTTTTCCCCAGTTCGAGGGCGGCCATAATCTGGCAATATGCGGTCCTCCCTATGGACTTGCTGATTTGCTTCAATTCACCCCTAGCCTTCTGCGAGAGGTCCTGGAGGTTGTCACCAAAAAGGGCTGCCAGTTTTTCACCGGCCTGAATAGCAGACTCCCCATGGAGGCCCGAGCGGATAAGGGTGGCTAGGAGTTCGGAGGTCTTTAGTTCCGCAGCTCCAAGACGGAGGAGGCGTTCCCTGGGACGATCTAGAGACGGGGATCTCTTGATCGTAGGAGAAAAAACCCGATGGTCGATCCAGCGGCCTGGGTTGAATCTTTTCTTTTTCTCTGACCAGGAATACCGAGGGTTTGATTTCAAGCCGTCCTGAGTGAGGTAGCCATCCCGAACCAGTTCGCCGATGATCCTGCCTATAAAGGGCTTCTGTTCACTCTTCAGCGGCCCATAGATATCGGGCTTCCTAAAGGATTCTTTGGCCAGAAGTGCATTAAGCACGGACTGATATCTTTGAAACCGTTCTGAATCTGACGGTGTTTTCATTTTCAAAAATATTGATTCTCAAGCAAGTTGTGTCTTGGTGAATCCCTTCCCAGTCAGGTCAATAGTTGCTAGGGTTTTGCTTCCATACCTTATCAAAGCGGCAGATTTGGTAATAGGTCGGAAAAACAAAAACCCCGCTTCGCGCAACGGACGGGGTTTTTCAAATTACTCGGTTCATAGTACCCCCTGGGGGAAAGGTTGAAGCTAATGTTATGAAAATTTCAGAAAAATTACTTGAAATTGGGAGTTTTGTCAATTCCTTTAGGGGAACGGGGTCATGGTCTAAGGTAGGAGGTGCTGGATACCGGCCGCTGCCCCCGCACTTGATCCGGGGTTCGCGGGAATGACGGGGAGGGGGATGGTGTGATGAGATTGCTTCATCGCCCCGCTGGGCGCGGGACTCCTCGCAATGACAGCGGGAAGAGGCTGCTCGGAATGACAAAAGAAAGAGGACTAAGTATGATAGCGTGCGTGATATGGGCATGACGGGCTGCAAAAGGGGAGGATGGAAAGGAGGCCATGTCTGGGCCTGGGTTAAAGCATTTGTGATTGGGATATGTATTTTCTGATCCATCTCTTGAAAAACAGATCCAGGATTTCGTACCGGCCTTCCTCTTTATCCACGATGTCCTTCTGGATCAGGCTCTTCAGCGCCCTCACCATGACCGAGGGCTGGGTTATTTTGAACTTCCTGAGGGCCTCGCTGCGAAAGGGATTCTCCCCGGGGGCGGTCTGGGCCAGGATGACCAGGGCCTGCCTCTGGCGCCGGGTCAGCAGATCCCAGGTATTTATATAGGCGCTCGCCTCACGCCGCAAAAGAAAATCCACTGCCAGTGCGACATCTTCCGGCTGGATCCGCTGCCCCTCAATAATGTCATAGAGAATGTGACAGAGGTATTGGGTGTAATAGGGATGACACTCAGTCACTTGGATGATCTTCTCCAGGGCACTGGTTTCAAGGCCTACTTTCACGCCGGCGAATTTCTTTTTTATGATCCTGCGCAGCTCGTCGGAAGGCATCCTGCCAAGGGGAAAGATCTTACCGCTTCTGTAGAATGGCCGGTTGGGGTTGGAGAAGAGGTCGGAGAGAAGGTGCTTTTTGCTCCCTACGAACATGTAGCACACCCGGCGTTGGGCCTGGATGGCACTGCGCAAGCGCCTTTCGGTCTTTTCACCGTCGGTCTCGATAATCTGTTGGAACTCATCAAAGACGACCACTCCATATCTCCTTTTCCTGGCCAGGTAATGCTCCAGGGCCCAGATTACCTCCTCAAAGGTCTCCGCCTCCTGGCTCCGGTCAAAGCCTACGCTCCACTGGGGATTGCCCGCCGGGTCAATGCCCATGGTCAGATGGAGTCGTGAGAAAAGCTCGCGCATCAGCTTTTTCGTCTTCTCGTAAGGGCTTAGGGCCCGCGCAATTGAGCGAGCATACTCTTCGATGAACTCCTCAAGCCCGGATATGGGATACAAGTCCACATAGACTCCGACAATCCCATGCTTTGTCGCCTCTTCAAGGACCTTGTGGACGAGGGATGTCTTGCCCAACCTGCGCTGGGAAAAGACGATGACGTGTTGACGGGAGCGGATATCTTCCAGGAGCTCCCGGATCTCAGCTTCGCGGTCCCAGAAGTTGCCTCCCGTTACCTTGCCCCCGTATTGAAAAGGGTTCTTGAAGCGTTTCATGTCTCTTTCTTTAACCTCTTGTTATTAACAGTATGTTATTAACAGTATGTTACCGAAGAGGAAATGTAAAGACTTTTTTCTGAGGGGAGGTGAAATCTCCAAGGCCGCCAAAATCAAAACAAATTTATCGTGGTGAGCCGTGTTCTACCGGTTGCCATATGGGATTGAATCGCTTAAAATACCATTCTTTCAAGGGGCTACTCCGATAGCCTGGGACTGATTTTGGAGCATGGAGAATAGAGCCATGAAAAAATTCACCCTTGAGCAATGGGAAGAGAAATACATCAAAGGAGACATCAAGAGGTTCGATCAGCGAAACACCATGTTCAACAGGCCCGGATGGGATAAGAGTATACACGGAGCGGTAGACAGTTGGGCTATTGCCGGAACGATAAAGGACAGGCCGGGCTATTACCTGGAGGACTGGGCCCTTCACTGGGCGAGCCGGCGGGGCACCCTCTTCGGGCTCTTCAATACCTCCAAGCCCAACCCCGGCAAATCCTCCATGGCCCTCATGAAAGCCATGGCCTCTATAGTTCCGAGCGGCCAAACCATGATGCCCCGCCAGCCCCCGGAGGGGGCAAGGATTCATGACCCCAGCCCCGAGGCCTTGACCAGTAAGATCAAGAAGGCTGCGCTCTGGTTCGGGGCGGATCTCGTCGGGATATGCAGGCTTGACCGGCGATGGGTTTACTCTCACACCTATGATGCCCCTCCCTATAGCGGCACAAAAGACGACAGGAGTACCAGTGGGCCGTGGTCATGTGCTTTGAACAGAGCTACGACCTTCTCTCCTACTACCCGACCCTGGATTCAAATGCCGCCAGCAGCATGGGATACAGCAGGATGGCCATCACCAACCACTACCTCTCGGCCTTTATAAGAAACATGGGCTACAAGGCAATAGACTGCACAACGAACGATGTCGCCCTTTCCATCCCTTTGGCCATGCAGGCCGGTCTTGGGGATATCGGGAGGCATGGATTGCTCATTACCCGAAAGTACGGACCAAGGGTAAGGATAACGCAGATACTCACCGATCTACCCCTCATCCCTGACTCCCCGATTGACTTCGGCGTTACTGAATTTTGCGAGGTTTGCATGGTCTGTGCAGAAAAGTGCCCCTCTCAGTCAATCCTCTACGGGGGAAGGACCACTGAGCCCAACAGTGTGTCAAATGTGGGAGGCGCATTGAAATGGCCCATCCATGCGGAGACATGCAGGATGTACTGGGGAAGAAAGAATCAGGGGTGCACCGTGTGTATGGCGTGCTGCCCCTATAACAAACCTGACACTGCATTCCACCGAATGGTAAGATGGTTTACGGATCATGCGAGATGGGGAGACCGGTTCTATGTTTGGATGGACAAGCTTGTCGGCTATGGAAAGCCCAAGCCTGCCGACAGGTTCTGGGAGGAATGGGATCCAAAAAGGAAGTTCAAACCATGGGAGTAACGACCCTGCCTTTATCGCCCAGGTAGGCCGTAAGAGCATCAAAGACCCTGTTAACAGTAATACTCTTCATGCATTTCCTGTGGGAGCAACGTTTCTTGAAACAGGGACTGCAATCCAGAGGTTCCCTTATGACAGTATGTTCCGTGCCGTAGGGACCCGTCCTCCATGGAGCCGTAGGCCCGAAGAGCGCTACAACGGGGCATTTCATAGCTGCAGCGATATGCATAGGACCGGTGTCCGTACTCACCAAGAGTGCGCATCGGGAATAGAGATAGGCTAACTCCTTAAGAGTGGTTTTTCCGGCAAGGTTTAGGGGCTCGGCCTTCATTTCTCGGATTATGGCATCAACGATAGACCTGTCCTTTGTGCTCCCGGTAAATACCACCTTGCACGGCGTTTCCTCTTCGATCCTGTCTGCGAGGAAAGCAAACTTGTGATCATCCCAGAGCTTTGTCTTCCATTTGGCCACTGGATTGATCGCTACCATGGTCACCCCTTCCAGTCCTTTTTCGTGGATGATGTGGTCTATGGCCTCCCTCTCTGCAGGCCTGATGGGTATCTTTCCATCCCAGGAGTCTTTCCTGCATCCGAGGATCTCCGCTGTTTGCAGATATCGTTCCAAGGCGTGCTGGTCCATCTCCACCTCGTGGGCCTTTTCCGTCAAGAAAATGGAGCTACCCTCTGTTCCAAAGGAGAAACCTATCTTTCGCCTTCCCCTTGCAATGCCGGTCAGGATGCCGCTTTTCAGCAATCCGTGGAGATCAATAACAAGATCGTATTCCCTTGAGCGAAATTCCCTTACAAAACTCCTCGCCTGCCTGAAGACCTCACGCCAATGCCTCCAAGGTCTCAGGATTTGTCTCTGCCAGGTCTTCCTCCGGGAAACGATCACCTGGTCAATGGCTTCATGCCCTTCAATGATCTGGCTTGCATCCTCTTCCACCACCCAGTCTATCCTGGAACCGGGGTAACATTTCCGCAAAACATCCAAAAGGGGCAGCGTATGTACCACGTCTCCTATGGCGCTCAGTTTGACTATCAAGATGCTTTTAGGATTCTCTTTCACCACCCGGCTCTACCTTCCCTATTATCCAATTGGCAGCACCAAGGAGATCATCGGCAACGTGATCCGGTGCCGGCTTACCTGGGAGGATGTACTCTATCTCGCCCAGTCCGTACCCGGTCTTCACCAATATTCCCTTGATGTTCAAACGCTTGGAAAGCTCTATCTCCGTGTAGCGGTCACCTATCACGAAAGAGTTTTTCATATCTATGTCAAAGGAGCGGCATGCCTCCTCTACCAGCCCTGTCTTGGGTTTTCGGCAGTTGCATTGCACGGTGTATTCGGGGACACTGCCTGTAGGATAGTGTGGGCAGAAGAAGATACCGTCGATGCGGGCGTCGTGTTTCTTCAGGGTTTCCCTCATGAGTTCGTGCACCCTGTGGACCAGATCCACTGGGAAATAACCCCTTGCCACACCGGACTGGTTGGATATCACGATGACCAGCAGATCCCTCTCATTCAACAATCTTATTGCTTCCGCGACCCCTGGCAGCATCTTGAATCTGCTCAAGTGATTGATGTACCCCATCTGTTCGTTGATGGTTCCGTCCCGGTCAATAAATACCGCAGGTCTTCCTTTCACCTTTATCTCCTTTGAAACCGAATTTCGCAAGGGTTGGGGCAAAACTCAGAATTGCAAACCCTTTTTTTTGATCTTTCCTATTCACCTTTTTGGTGAATTGATTTTCAAGGGTAGGGGAGCCTTTAGGCCTACAAGTAGCCAATATTCTGAAGAATTTGGGATCGTAAACGATCCCCTACCCGAGAGCCTTGCGAAATTCGGGTTGAAACATCCACCCGGGATTCTCCTGTTTGGAAGCTAAAGCCTCCACCTCAGAGTCTCCATATTTTCCCATACTTCATCTGGTTCAATATCCAGCATGCAACGGAAATCCTCGGGACATTCCTTTCTCAGGCAGGGCGCACAGGACACATTGCGGGTCACCACCCTTGCCCTTTGACTCCTGGGTCCAGTCGCCCGTGGATTTGTTGAGCCGAATATCGCTACGAGAGGCACGCCCAGGGCGGCAGCCACATGCATCAGGCCTGAATCATTGGTCAGAAACAAGTCACAGGCCTTGATCAACACCATGGCCTCGCCAAGGGTGGTCTTCCCGCAGAGGTCAACCGCCTCGTGCTTCATGTGCTCCTTCACTCGGGAACATACATCTTTCTCACCTTTGCTTCCGAGAATTAGGACACGTGCACCCCAGTTTTCCACTGCCATATCCGCGACCGCTGCAAACCTCTCCGCGGGCCATCGTTTCGCAGGGCCGTAGATCGCCCCGGGGCTCAGCCCGAGAACAAATTCTTCCCCCCCGAGCCCCATGGATGAAAGCATTTTTTCTGCCCTTCTCTGGTCTTCTGGATCCAGGAAGATCTCAGGATCCCTTGTCTCGGCCTTCCAGCCCATGCCCCTCAGAATCCCAAGGTAGTATTCAATCTGATGCAGCTTCCGTACCTCGCTCTTCCTCCTAATGGGATGGGTCAACAGGAACCCTCTTCCGTCTGTGTTATATCCAACCCTGTTTCTTACGCCACCGAGGAAAGCAATGATGGCCGCCTGGATAGCGTTCTGGAAGAGGATTGCAAGATCAAAGCCCTGCTCCCTGATCTCCCTTGACACCTTAAATATCTCAAACATATCAGAGGTGAAACCCCTGCCCTTGACAAAGGACATGACTCGGTGTACCGCAGGATGGTTCTTCAGCAGGGGAGTGACCCATGGCCTGGCAAGGACAATGATTTCAGCATCCGGGAAATTCTTTCCTATTGCCTCCAGGGCAGGGAGGCTCATCACCACATCCCCCACCCAGTTGGTGGACCGCACAAGGATCTTTTTTATCCTCGTCCTGTCGATCGGCCTAGGCATGATTCGGACCTGGCACTTGTGGCTCGGTTTCCTCGTTTCCTAGTATGGTGCTATAGGGTAAGGTCTTCCACCTCCTGTGAAACCAGAACCAGTGATCCGGATACAGCCTGATATACTTCTCGATTACTTTGGTGAACTTGGCAGTGCTCTCCTCCACGTCCCTTGTCCTGTCTCCTGTCCTGGTAAGCTCTATTTCCTGCTCGAAGACCACCCTGTAACGACCGTCCCCCTGCCTGATGGAAAAACACGGCACCACCGGGCTGCCTGTCTTAAGGGCTATGGCAGCCAGTCCCTTGTTGGTGCAAGCCGGTCTGCCAAGAAAATCCACAAAGACCCCTTCATACCAGTCTACGTTTTGGTCAAGGAGGATCCCGACTATTCTTCCCGCCCTGATTGCCCCCAGTATTTTACGCATCGCGCGCTGCTTATAAATAATCTCCGTCCCAAACCTGCTCCTGAGCTCGTTGATCAGCCTATCAGCAGGTCTGTAGTCGATGGATCTGGCCACCACGGATGTCCTCCCGAAACGAATGGCAACTGCTGCTGACATCAATTCCCAATTGCCAAAGTGCGCCGTGAGCACAAAGACGCCCTTTCCACGTGCAAGGGCCCTCTCGAGGATCTCAAGATTCTCAAAGACAACATACCTATTGATGTTCTGAGGAGTCAGCCTGACGATATGGGGAATTTCAAACAACATCCGGCCATAGTGGCAATAGACCCTTTTGACGAGCCTCCTGACATCCCTGTATCCCATGTCTTTTCCAATCGTGGTCACTATGTTTTCATGTACCACGCTCCTGCGTTCCATTGGCAGAAAATAGGCCGCCATGCCCAGCATCTTACCAAGAAACTGCCCCATATTGAATGGTATAAGGGACGTCATTCGGATTGCACCACGCAGGAGCCTATATTCCAGCTTTCCTGTGCCCATTCGTCTCCGATATTCTCCTCAAAGGTTGATCCTATTCTTAATCATAGCGAAAAACCTGTCCTGGTCTGATAGTCGGAACCGAACAGTAAGGTAGGCCAGATTAGCATCACCCGTTCCCAGATGTTCCACGCGGACCCAATCTTTTTCGGTAGTGATGATGAGGTCTGCATTTTGTCTATCCTTTTCTTGAGCAAGGTGTCTCAATTCTTCGATCCTGTAAGAATGATGGTCTCTGAAGGCCTTGAAAAGCACGACCTCGGCCCCAAGTTGTTCCAGGGTTTCCCTGAAATATGCCGGCCGAGCAATACCTGCAAAGGCGATGACCGCCTTGCCCCTCAACCACTCTCCCGCATGAGCCTCCCTTGTGAGCGGGACGACGACTTGCTCAGGGATATGATCAGCCTCAAATACAGGCTTTTTCGGAAATTTCCTGCCCAGGAAATCAAGGACCCGCGGCAATTCAACCTCCCCACACCTGGTCAATAGGAAGGCGTCAGCCCGCCTCAGGTGATCAATGGGCTCCCTTAAGGGACCCAGCGGGAGGAGGTATCCGTTACCAAAGGGGCTTGAGGCATCCAACAGGACAAGATCAAGATCCCTCTTTAGCCTTACGTGCTGAAAGCCGTCGTCCAGGACGTGGAAATTCGTATCGTATTTCTCGCGAGCCACTGAGCCGGCAAGGTATCGATCCCGGGAGATCATGATGGGAATCCCCTTCAGATTCCTTGAAAGCAAGAAAGCCTCATCGCCTGCCTGGGCCGGCGTGATTCTTTTGTCAGTGGCATCAATGACTTCAAGAACCTTTTCCCGATATCGCCCGCCATAGCCCCTTGTGAGAATAGCCACCCGGAAGCCCTGTTCCTGGGCCCACTTGGCCAGCATAATGGCTGCCGGGGTCTTTCCCGTACCGCCCGTGGTTATGTTTCCGACGCTCACCACAAAGCCCGGCAGGGATTTCCGTGCCCTGCCGGCGGATGCCTTTGTCTTGATTTGGACTCCCAGGCCGTAAAGAAAAGACAGGAAGCTCAGGGGCCTTAAAGCCCAACCCGGCGCCTCCCCGTAATGTATCCTTGACCAGTCCATAGTATCCGATTGAGACCCCAACAGGTCTAATAACGTCTCATTCTCCCCCTGGAAAAGTGTAAATATCCTGGCCGAGAGCACCAGCCTTTGGTTACCCCCACAGGGGATTTGCTTTGCTGGAGGTTCACTGTTCTATTGAAATCCCAAATGCCAAATCCCAAATATCAAATGGTTCGGCCCGCTCACCACCCTGAGCCAAGTCGAAGGGCAATTTCCAACACGCGGCGGGCTCGCCGCGCAAGCGCTTGGCGCAGCAGGAGCGCCTGCGCTGCGCGTGACCGAAATTCCAAACTCCAAACAATGTCTTCTCGTGCAGGGTTTTGGTCACCTGTCGAGAGACTCTAGGTCGAACGATTGGATATTGGAATTTGAGATTTACTCGCCTCAGGCGAGTTTGTTTGTGATTTGGTGCTTGGAATCTGTGATTTCGGACACAACACATCCAGGCAGAGCCATCACTTCTACCCAGGTCCAGAGGGCCTGATTCTAGCTCACCCGAGAGGGGTGTGATCTTAATAACCAGCACCCAAGGAGGTCTTGTCCGTTTTTTCAAGACCATATCTCAAAAATATCCCACCGGACATTGCCGCAACCCAATATTTGCGGTTTACGCTCATGAACCTCTGGGAATTGACTCTAAATTCCTTAAATCCCAGATATTGGGTTGCCACCTCTTGACCAAATAGATATGGTCTTGAAAAAATGGATAAAACCGCACTGGGCCTGCTTCTTACGGCAGAGCCATCACCTCTAACTCCCGCGAAACGGAATCTTCGACCGTCCCAGAGGGCCAGGGGTTTCCAGGACAAAATAGAAAAGGCTTCCACCCCATAACCTGGAGCGTGTAATAAATAATCATAAAACGCCTATTAAGGCAAGCACAAGCATATTCAGGCGCTCACATCCTCATATCCGCCAGATAATTCCCTCCGAATGGCCCTTCAGGTTTCTCAATATGATATGTACTTCCTGGGCCGGGGGATGCCCGCTGCTTGTGGAGGATTGCTGTTCAAGGGACCTAGGTTTCAATGACTTGCTCCTCCCGTTGCGAAATCGCTATTACTCTAAAGAACTTCTTCAATCCTCACATTATTGTGCTCCCAATCCCTGACCTCATGTCTCTCCCTTGAAACCCGGGAGATTCGGGCATAGGCCTCCCCTCTCAAACGGCAACCCTTTGCACACTATCTGGAATGAAAGGGCACAGGACAAACACTTGTCCTTGATACTCCAACGTTATTGGAACCAGGAAGAAGCATGTGTTTGGCCAGGGCATTTGCTTATCTCTCAAACGAACGGGGTGAGCTTAACACTTTGGACCGCGATCTTCAAAACCTGACACAAGGAAAAAGGGAGGTACAAATGAAAACGTCTAAGGCACTGAAATATCGTTTTAGGATTGCTTCCCTTTGGAACCGCATTGCCTGGGTGATCTTTATCCTTATTGCATTTCAGTCCCTCAGTATCTCTGGCCGCGCATCACCCCCCCTGCCAAAACACAAGCTCGTGTATGTGGGGATGATCCTCGGGAAGGGGGGACTTGGTGATAGGTCATTCAATGATTCTGCCTATGCGGGGCTCAAGATGGCCCAACGATTGTTTGGAATACGATTTCACGCCATCACGCACACCTCCGATAAGCTTAACATGAAAGAGCTTTTGGCCCTCATCCATCAAAGGTATGACCTCATCATTGGCCTGGGTTACGAAAACGCGGGATATATAAGGTCCCTGGCAAAGAAATTCCCCACCCTCAAATTTGCTGTCGTCGACATCGTTGTCCGGGCCAGAAATGTTTCCTCTATCCTTTTCCGGGAGCATGAGGGGGACTTCCTCATGGGGGTCCTGGCAGCCATGCTGACCAAAACAAAGAAGGTGGGATTCATTGGAGGAATGGATATAGACGTGATCAGGCGCATTGAAGCAGGCTTCAAGCAGGGTGTTACCTATCAGGACCAGAAGGTAGAGGTCATGAGTGATATGGCAGGCACCTTTGCACACCCTGAGAAAGGGAGAACTATTGCTCTAGCCCAATATCAGGCCGGTGTTGATGTGATCTATAATGCAGCAGGCCGCACCGGGCTTGGAATCATTCAGGCCGCCAAGGAATCGGGAAAATTGACTATAGGCACCAGCGGGGATCAGCGTCACCTCGCCCCTGGCCATGTCGTGGGAAACCGCCCCAAGAGAGTGGACAGGGCGATCCTGATTATTGTGGAGAACCTGATACGAGGCCAGTTCACACCGGGAGTTCAATCCCTGGGACTGGCCGAAGGAGGCCTGGGTCTTGGTCCCTTTGACGAAAAAATAGTCACACCGTCCATGGTTGAGCGGTTAGAGGCCCTGAAGCAAATGATCATTGAAAGGAAGCTTCTCGTAAGACCAGATTAGTGGAGGACACTCAGTGCAACCGACCCGTTTTCTCTCGAGATGGTGGCGCGGAAAGCTGAGCCGAAAGCTCGTTCTCACCACCCTGTTCATGATCGTCGCGTTCCTGACGGTGCAGGGTTACCTCTGCTACTGGATCGGGAAACAAGCCCTTATCAGGGAGATCGTGACAGCGAATTTGAAGCTCGCGAACGTGACCGCGAGAAGCATCAACGCCGAATATGGGCAAATGGTCCGGAGCATCCAGACTCTGCACAGCAGGATCCTGAGGTTGGGCAAGGACATGGTTGAAAAGGCCGAGATAGCCCTCGATTTTCGCCTGCAGAATCCCGCGAAATGCAAGGCCCTCTATTTCCTGGACAAGACAGGAGCTCCCCTCCTTTCCCTGGACGACCCCTATGTGGATTTGCTTGAAATAGATGATGCGGCCTCCCTGTTGCGACCTGGACCCTCGGAGCCCCCTCAGGAGGTCCTCTCTGCATACGAAAGGGCTGCCAAGGGTGTGGAAATAGTTTTCTCCGAGGCCATGCTCACTGGTCTTGACAGGATCCCTAAGCTCCACGTAGGGATACCGCTCCTCTATGGAGACGAGCAGGAAGAGCAGTACCTCGTCGTCGTGATTGATCTCAGCTATCTCTGGGGCATTGTAAACGAAATCTATCTGGGAGGACGGGGAGGGCCTTGCTGGTGACCAAAAAGGGTGTGGTCATAGCACACCCCGACACGCGTTACCTCGGCCTGAAGGTGCCATCGAGCCTGAGGCCTGTCCTCGAAGGGTATGAGGGACAGGCCGAGTATGTTGATCCTGTGAGCCAAGAGGAAATGTTGGCCATATACACTCCGGTGGGCAAGCAGTCCGGATGGGGCGTTGTCGTGGAACACTCCAAGGCGGAAGCACTAGGACCCATTAGCAGGATCGCCGCGACGACTTTCTACTATGTGCTGGGGTCCCTTGTCCTGGCGTTCATGGTCATCTCCTATTTCATGAGCAGGATCATCCGCCCTGTGGAGCGCCTTACCGCATCTGCTACCAGGGTGGAAAGGGATGGGGTCTTCTCGCCAGAAGACATAGGCGACATAGCGGCCGGTGAGGACGAAATCGCCCGCCTTGCAAAGGTGTTTTCGAACATGGTGATCTCCCTCCAGGAAACCATAAGGCTCCGGGACGAGACACTCGATTCCCTGAAAAAGTCCGAGGAAAAATACCGGTTCCTCGTTGAAGAGATAAATGATGTCATATACATATCGGACCAAAAGGGCCACCTCACTTATATCAGTCCGGTCATAGAGTCTGTAACAGGGTTCAAGGCCTCGGAGATAGTTGGGAAGCACTATTCTGAGCTTGTTCACCACCAGGACCTCGAGCCCCTCAAGGACCATTTCAGGGAAGTCCTCTCCGGGAAGCAGAACCAGGTCGAGTACCGGATCTTGACCAAGGACGGGGGGTATCGATGGATCAGGGCCTCCAACAGGCCGATCGTTGAAAATGAGCGCACAGTGGGAATGAGGGGCATAATGACGGATATAACCGAATCCCGGAGGCTGCAAGAACGACTGAGCCTGGCCCAGAGGATGGAGTCGGTGGGCACCCTGGCAGGGGGTATCGCCCATGACTTTAACAATCTGCTGACCACGATACTGGGCAATGCGGATATCCTGTTGATGGAGATAGACCGGAGCACTCCCCTGTACGAAGGAATAAGGGACATAAAGGAAGCCGGGACAAAGGCGTCTTCTCTGACCCGGCAGCTCTTGACGTTCAGCAGGAAGGATGTCATCCACCCCGCAGTATTAAACCTTAATGAGGTACTCGCAGAACTCGGTAAAATGCTTAAGCGCCTCATCAGGGAGGATATCGAACTCTCCATCGCCACTGAGCCCGACTTGTGGGATGTTTACATTGATCCCACCCAGTTGGAACAGGTGATCATAAACCTCGCAGTCAATGCCAGGGACGCTATGCCTCAAGGAGGCAAGCTCATCTTTGAAACAAAGAATGAGGAATTGGACGAGGGCTATTTTCGTTCCCATGCCCTGGAAGGCTCCCCCGGCCCTTATGTTATGCTTGCTGTCACCGATACCGGAGCCGGCATGGACGAGAAGACCAAGCCCAGGATCTTCGAGCCCTTTTTCACGACAAAGGAAATGGGCAAGGGAACGGGCTTGGGTCTGGCGACCGTATACGGAATAGTCAAACAGAACAACGGCTTTATATGGGTTTACAGCGAGCTCGGCAAGGGTACCACCTTCAAGATCTATTTCCCCAAATGGGAGAAGGGAAAATCGTCGACAACTAGGCTTGGGTCCCTCGATAGGGCTGAGCTTAGAGGCTCCGAAACCATATTGATCGTCGAAGACGACCCCATGCTCCTAAAAGTAGCAGGAAATATGTTGCGGCAGTACGGATACGAGGCCATTGAAGTCGGAGATGGCAGGGAGGCCATGAGAATCGCAGAGGAGTTCGAAGGAAGCATTGATCTGCTTCTGACGGACGTGATCATGCCAGGTATGGGAGGCCGCGATCTGGCCGAGAAAATGAAATCCAAGAGGCCTGGCATAAAGATAATCTATATGTCCGGATATACGGATAATACCATCGTTCATAATGGGGCCCTCGAGGAGGACGTCGTCCTCGTTGAAAAACCCTTCACCCCCGAAACCCTGGTCAAGAAAATACGCGAAGTGCTCGACTAACAAGACACCGCCCTGCATATTGCCGCTTTCGGATTCCGCTATATTCATCTCAATTTGAAAATGATGCCCTTTCGGGCAACACGACACCCCTATTGTTCTGAGACCCACCAATTTGCTCCTTCCCAAAGGACTGCAGGCAGGTGCTAAGCGAAGACTGCCTCTTGACTTCTTGACATTTCGTCCTACATTGTAGTATTGTGAAGCTTCTTTTGGGCCTGAGATATCTTCATGTTGAGATTGGCCGTAAGAGATTGATTGTAGGAGGAAAATATGGAAGGCAACACCACCGCTGCGGCAGGGACCTTGGACCTTGCCAAGACAGACCTGAACTTCGCCGATGAAGTCAAGCGGCGATCCGGCGCGGATGTCAACCTCTGCTGGCATTGCCAGGCCTGTGCCGGGGGATGTCCCTTTGTCACTGCCATGGATCATCCCCCCAACCGCGTGATCCGCCTTGTTCAACTGGGTCTCAGGGGTGATGCCCTGAGAAGCTCCGGCATCTGGATTTGTGTTGGGTGTAATACCTGCTCTGTCCAGTGCCCGAATGCCATAGACATCCCTGCCGTAAACGATGCCTTGCGCCAAATGGCCATCGAAGAGGGCCTTGTGGCAGAACCCAATATCTTGCACTTCCACGAGGCCGTCTTGAGTTCCATTGAGAGACACGGCCGCACCCATAAGCTGGGTGTGATGTTGAGGTACAAATTGAAGAAGCAGGACTGGCTCGATGACATTGTCTTGGGTCTGAAGATGTTTGCAAAACGCAAACTGGAACTCCTGCCCTCAAGGAATTCGGACCTCAAGGATATCAGGAGGCTCTTTCACCCCAAGACCACGGGGTAGGGAAATGGAAGGAAGGAATCTGATAACCCTCTCATACTACCCTGGGTGCTCCCTTGCCACGACATCCCGGGAAAACAACAGTTCCCTCATATACCTTTTCAACAGGCTGGGCTATGACCTGGTGGAACTGGAAGACTGGAATTGCTGTGGCAGTTCTTCCGCCCACAGCATCGATACGGGCCTTGCCTTTGATCTGGCCAGCCGAAACCTGTACCTGGCGCCCCCGGACAGGCCCCTGCTGGTCGCCTGTCCCAGTTGCCTGCTGCGGCTCAATTCGGCTTTTCTCCTTCTCAAGGAGGACGAAAACGCCCGGGAACATTTTAGGAAGACATGGGGAAAGCCCTTTAATCCTGACCTTGAAATTCTTCACTTCTTTGAACTTCTGGACCGAATCGATCTTACAGGGTATGCCCAGAAACGGCTGGAGGGGCTCAAGTTCGTGTCCTATTACGGCTGCATGCTTGCCCGGCCACCTGCAATGCGCAATGAGAAAAGTTACTACGGGCTTATGGAAGAAATATTGGCAAAGCTGGGGGCTGAACCCCTGAGGTGGTCCTTTTCTTCCCGTTGCTGTGGGACCTTCTTGACGGTGGCTCGCCCCGAGGTAGTCACACCCATGCTCAACACCATAGCAGAGGGGGCAATCAAGGCAGGCGCCCATTGTATTGTTACCGCTTGTGCCATGTGCCACATGAATCTGGAAGCCCGGTGCACTCTGAAGGAGAAGCTACCTGTCATGCACTTTTCCGAGGTCCTCTCCATGGCCATGGGTATTGAAAAGGCAAAATACAAGGACTGGTTATCCCGCCACCTCATAGACCCAAGGCCTTTTCTCAAGGTCATGGGTTTGTCCTAACCTCCTCGCCTGGGACTGTCGCTCAAAGGAAACGGGAGCCTCAAAGGTAAAGTTTCTTGTTGTGCTTGCAAATCCCACCTGAATATTTATCTTTATCAAACAAGATGAACTCGTAAAAAGTCAAAATTGAGATGGCAAAGTAAAAAGCTTCAAGTTCAAGGCGCGCAAATCTCGTGTGATGAGGCGTACTTACCGTACGCCGCAATCACAACGAGATCGAGATGAAGCGCAACGCAGAAATCGGACTTTTTACGAAGCCATCAACAAGAGACCCTACATTCCCGTGATCATTATCATTGAGCCCCTTTCCCATGACCAACCAGGAAATTGCAGAGATACTGGATCACATCTCCAAGATCCTGAGTATAAAGGGAGAAAACCCCTTCAAGGTAAGGGCTTACTCCAAGGCAGCCCAAATAATAGGCAGCTTGCCTTACCAACTCTCCTCTGTGGGTGACAAGGGAAGGATAATGGAACTTCCCGGCATAGGGGAAGGAATCGCAAAGAAGGTCACCGAACTCCTGGAGACCGGCAAACTCAAGTATTATGAGGACCTCAAGAAATCGGACTATGCGCCCCTCACTGAGTTTCTCGATATCCCGGGAATGGGGCCCAAGCATGCCAGGTTGGTTTACGATGAACTGGGTATCGACAACCTTCAAGACCTGAAGAAAGCGGCTGAGCAGGGAAAACTGAGGAGCTTGCGAGGTCTTGGCCAAAGGGTTGAAATGAACATCCTCCAGGGTATTCAGCAACTCCAGAAATACAAGGAAAGGCACCCCCTCGCATTTATCTATCCCAGGGCACAGGAAATCCTTGAACACTTGAGAGGGGTGAAAGAGATAGAGCGGATCACCCTTGCCGGATCACTCAGAAGAATGAGGGAGACCATCGCGGACGTAGACATCCTCGCCTCTTCGACCCAGCCTGAGAGGGTAATGGAACCCTTCGTGGCTTTACCCCAGGCAAAGAGGGTTATTTCGAAGGGGAAGACCAAATCCAGTATTCTAACCAGGGACGGTTTCCAGGTGGATCTCAGGGTAGTGCAACCCGAGAGTTATGGAGCCGCCTGCCACTATTTCACCGGTTCCAAGGCCCACAACATAAGAATACGCTCCCTGGGCCTCAAGAAAGGGCTGAAAATCAACGAATACGGTGTATTCAAGAATGAGAAGAGAATAGCAGGCCGCAGGGAGGAGGAAATCTTCGGGGCGGTGCAGTTACCCTACATCCCTCCGGAACTGAGGGAAGACAGGGGCGAGATAGAGGCCGCACTCGAGGGAAGACTTCCCGCCCTTGTCGAAATGGAAGACATCAAAGGGGACCTTCATGTTCACAGCAATTGGAGTGACGGGAACAGCACCATAGAAGAGATGGCAGAGGCCGCAGTGAAGCGCGGATATGAGTATATCGCCATATGTGATCATTCCCAGAGCCTGGGTATAGCCAGGGGTCTTACAGAGGATAGGTTAGCAGAACAGTTGAAGGAGATAGAAAACCTCAACAAGAGACTGAGGAAGTTCAAGGTCTTGAGCGGGATAGAGGTGGATGTAAAGGCGGACGGCGGACTGGACATGGATAAAGGCATCCTCAGGCAACTTGACATTGTGGTGGCAGCGGTCCACAGCAAGTTCAACCTGAGTGCGAAGGAGATGACCAAGCGGCTCGTAAGGGCCATTGAAAACCCGCTCGTGCATATCATTGCACATCCGACCGGAAGGCTGATCGGCAAGAGAGCCGCTTATCCCTTGGATCTGAGCAAGGTCTTCGATGCGTGCAGGGCAAACGGAAAGGTATTGGAATTAAATGCCCACCCCGAGAGGCTTGACCTGTCGGATTTAAACTGCAGGGAAGCTCAGGACAAAGGCGTCATGATCGCCATTTCCACCGACGCCCATATGGCCGCCCAGCTCGACCTGATAAAATTCGGTGTCGCTACCGCACGGAGAGGCTGGATTCGACCCGGGAGCGTGATAAACACCCTCCCTTTATCCAGGCTCTTGGCCTTTCTCAAGCGTTCATGGCTTCGTGACAATACACCCCCCAGCCGCGGGGAATCGGGCTTTCTAGGGAGGCATCAGGGCTGAAATTACTATTCGGAGCTGATTGCTATCCTCCTTGTTCTTTCTCTTGCAACAGCGGATTTTGGCAACACGATTCTCAGTATCCCGTCCTTGAAGGTCGCTTCCGCCTTTTCCGGCTCAACCTCACAAGGTAAGAAGAAGCTTCGCCGAAAAGAACCATAATGACGTTCCACCCGGTAATAGTCCTTCCCCTTCGCCTCTTCCATCTCCCTTTTTTCTCCTCTGATGATAACCCGATCGTCCGTAACGCTCACGTCGATATCATCCTTCTGTACGCCTGGCAGCTCTGCGGTGATTTGGATGGCATCATCGGTCTCGGTCATGTCGACCTGCGGCCAGCTTATAAGATCTCCATGACGGGCTAGGCCATGTTGAGTCAACCACCAAGGCCGATATAGCCTGGATCTCAGTAGTTCATCAAAGAGTCTGTCAGTGAGCCTCTTCAACTCCCTGAAGGGTTGATCCCAGGGTTCAAGATCAAGTTCAGAATGACCTTCGGCCCTCACCCGGACTCTTTCCCGTTTCCTTCTCCTCGGTATGAGGTCCCGGACCTTCTCGGAGAGTCCTTTGACTTCCCTTTTCAGTTCTTCCGCGCCCTCCTTGAAATCCTCACTGGTACCCTTGAGCTTCTCCTTGACTTTCTCGGAAAGCTCGTTCACCTCTGCTGCCAGGTTATCAATTGCCTCTTTCAATTCCTGGCTGGCATCATCTATTTTCCCCTTCACTTTCTCGCTAATCGCCATCTTCATCCACCTCCTTTGCTACCCTGATAGAGCCCGTAGGAAGAAGCCGTTTCCCCTTTTATCCTTCAACGGCCCATGGTGTTTTCCCGGGGCGGCTCCAGCAACGCAGGTCAGTCAGCCGCCCCGAATACATTTTCTTTCCCCCATCGTCCTGAAAGTGCCCTTTTAGAGCCTCCTACAGGGATTCTCCAATGCTTCTTTTCAACTCTTGATCGTTATCTTCTTGGGCACGGCAGCTTCCACCTTGGGTAGCCTCAGCGTCAGTACTCCGTCCTTCAGCTCCGCCTCGATCTTTGACTGATCAATGACCTGGGAGAGGGTAAACTGTCTGTAATATTTTCCCGTGCGATATTCCCTGAGCACATCGACCTCATCAGGTCTCTCCGGAGCCGCGACCTCACCTTCCAGGGTGAGAACATTGTCATTTAGGCTGATGTTAAGGTCATCGGATTTCACGCCGGGCATATCGGCAACGAGGGTTATCTCCTTCTCTGTCTCAAAGATATCCACAGCAGGGGTGAAGACCAGGCCCGGCCTGGTCTGCTCTGCCGGGGTGGTCACTTCCCTCTTCTCTTTGGCCTGTAGAGCCTTGCTTTCGGTATCTACCATCGCACATCCCTCCTTTCCTTACAGGTCTCGCGCTTGGAAGATTCCTCCTAGGCCTTTACTTTGATTTGCCTTGGTTTGGCCTCCTCTACCTTGGGCAACACAACCGTCAGAACACCATTTTCGCAGCTTGCTTCTACCTTTTCGGTATCTATGGGTGAGGGAAGGGTTATGATACGGCTGAACCTGCCCTCCTCCCTCTCTTTCCTATGATAACGTACGTTTTCGCCTTCTTCAGGTATCTTCCTTTCGCCTGAGATGGAAAGGGTATCATTGGTGACGGATATCTCCAGTTCATCTTTGCTGATCCCCGGTAGTTCGGCTCTCACATAGAAGTTGTCCTTGTCCTCGGTCACATTCGTCAGGGGAAAAACACCTGCGATTGTCTCCCTGAGCAGACCTCCTGCCAGGTTCTCAAAAAGCCGATCCATCTCCTGTCTCATACGCTCGATCTCTGAAAAGGGACTTGTCAAGTCCAAGCCTGGGAAACCTGCTAGTCTTCTCAACAGCATAATTACTCCCTCCTTTCCCGCATAGAATGAGATGATGCATCTTGCGGGATCGCTGATCCCGCTTCCAAAGATATCTTCGTGAAAATCAATAAATCTTGATTTTTGTTTGTCAAGACCCGCCGAACAAAATCGAGTCCCGATTGAGAGGCGGGGACCCGCCCTTGACTTTAGGGAAATTGTGATTATCGATTAGCCAGGTTCGTCCATATACTAAGCTCTTTCCGAAAGGTTAAATCCGGGTAGGAAGTGGCCTTAGCGGCCACCCCCTCCCGACAGAACGGCTCGTACCGGCCAGGTAAGCCGCTCTTCGATTAGCGACTGAACAAGGATTGTTCAAGAGATCGCT
>JAFDHB010000186.1 GCA_019308985.1 Deltaproteobacteria bacterium
ATCAAATATAGTTCATATATTTGCTGTTGTGGTCCCTGGAGGCCTTTTCTCAAGGCTCAATATCGCTCCTGGGCCATTCTCACGCCCCCATTGTCCTCATAGGGCTCCATTGATAGGGGCGAGAGATAGAGGCTCCGATGGAGATGATCTTCTGGGGCTACCGCGGCCTTCGATTACCTGTTTGGTGTGCTTGTAAGTGACTAGGAGGAATTTGATTGAGCCTTGAGAAAAGACCTCCAGGGACCAGTGATCGCGGTCGATCAGGCTTTGGGCGGTAGCCTGTCCAGGTTTTGAAGTGCCCTTAACTCTTCTGAGGGGCGACCAGAACGGTCTTAAATAGCTTGCAAAGCTTCAAGAGGCCATGAACTTTTGCCTCGCCTTTTTTGCCTTGATCTGGTCGATTTTGTTTATGAGTGCCCTCAGGTACTTTGCAAGCTCTTCCACCCGCTGGAACCTCTCGCTTGGATCCTTTGCAAGCGCCCTGTCCACGATCTGTTCAAGGGGCCTCGGTATCTTGGGGTTGATGCTCCGGGGAGGGGGATGCTTGACCTGGGTGATCTGATAAAATAGGTTTGTCAATGTTTCACCATGAAAGGGCAACTGACCGGTAAGCAACTGAAAGAGGACGATTCCAAGGGAAAAGATGTCTGAACGGCCGTCTATTTTTTGCCCATTGATTTGCTCAGGCGACATGTAGTTGGGCGTCCCGAGGATTATGCCGCTCTTGGTCTCTGAAGAGGACACGGCCTTGGCAATACCGAAATCAGTGACCTTGACCCTGCCGTTTTTCAGCAACATGATGTTTGCCGGCTTTATGTCCCTGTGAATGACCCCCTGTCCATGGGCGTAGTTGAGGGCAGAGGCAGTCTCCTCGACAAGGTAGAGCACCTTCCTTATGGGCAGCAGTGTGTCTTTCTGACAGTACTTGATCAAGTTTTCTCCCTCCAGGTATTCCATGGCCATGTATGTGAGGTCATAGTCTTCTCCCACATCATAGATAGCCACAATAGAACGGTGAGAGAGTTTTCCGGCTATTTCCGCTTCCCTGAAAAAGCGCTGCTTTATGTCGTTGATCTTGCCTTCTTCAAATTCGTCGGAAAAGCGGATCGTCTTTATTGCCACGAGACGGTTGATCTTGGGGTCCCTTGCCTTATACACAATACCCATGGCACCTTGACCCAGCTCACCGATTATCTCGTAGCGGCCCACGGTCGGCGTGATGTCCAGACTTTCTCCAATGACGATTTTCCCCTCCTGTTGGCCGTCCTTGCCCACGAGGTGCGAGGGTCCCACCAATTTTTTCAGCTTGGCCACGCGCTGGTTGAGGTCCCGGTAGTTCCGGTTGTTTTGGAGTATGTACTCGTAAACGGATACTGCCTTATGGGGCATCCTTTTTCGCTCGTAATCAAGCCCGAGATTGTATACTACGTCCATCATGGTCTCGTCCAAGGGACACTTTCTGAACTTTTCATAGGCCAGATCCAACAGTCCCTGGCTCTGGAGACTCAGCCCCAGCATCCTATTTGTTTCTATGCTCTCTTGGGAGGAAAGGCCGAGTGCTCTCTGCCTGATAACGAAGTCTTTGATGCTCAGGAACGCAAACATTGTTATTACCGAGAGGGTGATATACACGGCCTTGAACCACAAGTCCAGGGACATAAATGATGTGACACCGATGATGATTGCCAAGAATATGAGACCTATAGCCAGGCCCAGTCTGTTCACTAAGTTCAAGGGAGGCATAAAGAGCGCCGCGACAATGGTGAATATGAAGAGAAGTATGATCTCGATAAAGACCATGTTTCCGGGGCGTTTGAGGTATCTCCCCGTCATCAGATTCTCGATGATGTTTGCGATCAGCTCAATCCTGGGCATGGACGCATCGACGGGTGTGCTCACGGCATTGGAACCATCGGCGGTATATCCAATGAGGACAATCTTATCCTTAAACACGGCCGGCACCTTCTTGACCCTGAGGATGTCAGCAAAGGAGTAATAGGGAAAAGACCGCCTCCCCCCGTTGAATTTGATAAATATTTGTCCCTGGAATGCGGGAATGATCTCACGCTTCAGTCGTATCCCTTTCCCTTTAACGATGACATCTTCGGCCTGCTGGCCCAGGTAATCAAGTGTCAACCGAAAGGGGAGGGAAGGGATGAGCAAGCCCCTGTAATTTATGAAGAGGAGATGAACCTGCCCCTTCATCAGTTCGTTGGGGGATAGGTTTATGTGACCTATCCCGAGGCTGTTTTTCAAGAGCTCCGGAAACGGAGCAATGAGCTGATTCACGGGCAATATGCCATCGGCATCTATCTTGACATCGAGGGCAAGCCTCTTGAGAAGGGAGCTATCGTCCAGGAGTAGTTCGGTGTCATACTTGCCGTAGCGACCAACAACGGGCAGAACAACGTTACCCGATTGTTCAATGGTCTCCACTAGCCTGCGGTCATTGTCCAGTCGTTCTTCTATGCTCTTAAGCTCCCGGAGGATCCAGGCATCCCCCCGGGAGCCGTTTCTTCTCTTCTTGATCTCCTTATAAAGCCGCTCTACCTCGGCCAGGCCTTGATTCTGTTCTTTTTCAGGGTAAAGGATGTCGAGCCCGATTATTTTTGCTCCATTGCTCCTCAGTATGGAAATCATCTCCGCGATATAGCGCCTGGGCCATGGCCACGGCCCGAGTTGTTTCAAACTCTTTTCATCTATGTTGACGATCGCAATTTTCCCCCTACCAGGGGTTCGTGGAAGGTCAAGTCTCATTTCTATCCCGTAGATGATCTTTTCTAGGGATTCAAAAAAGGAATAGGCTTGGAAGGAAAAGAAGGAGAATATGGCGGCTACCAAGACGCCACAAAGTATGTCGGCTCTATTGAAGGATATCTTTCCCATCAGCAAAAGACACTTGACATGAATACTTGAATTGCCGGCAACTCTGATATTCTTATTGACTGATTAAACGTCTCGAAAAATTCCATAACAGGTTGAAATCATAAGTATTTGTATCCAACTTACATGGAGTAATAAGATGTCGGAATAGTGGAATAGTGTTTAGAAACCCCTAACTTGATGAAATAGAAGACCAATATTCCATTATTCCATCCGATTGTGAGCGAAGTCAGCCAAGTTCTATAAATATATTAAATACATACTAGAAAGTCAAAACAATCTTCCAGCCAGGCTGATTCTGAGAGTATTTCCGGGTCAAGGCATGAGAATATCTTGCAAATTGCCCCTCGTGGATTATTGTGCCCGATAGACATCAACTGTGCCGAATTTAGGCAGTACATGGCTAGGAAAGGCAATTTTCAATACAAATTGACGGACAACTCATTGTTTAGCTTGCAAATATCACAAATTCGTATTAAACTTTAAGCCCTTGGTTGAAAAAGAAGGTTCCAAGGGAAAGGATGTAAACGCCCTACTCGTCGACGATGGATAATAAAAAGAAACCCACACAGAGTATCAAGAGAAAGCTGCCGAACAAGAAAGAACATATCTCTCGACGTAAGCTGGGTGAGATCCTCATAGAGACAGGCCTTATCACCAAGGGCAAGCTGAGGGAGGCTCTTGAATCCCAGAGAGAATCAGGCAAGAGGTTGGGGCAGATCTTGATTGAGAAGAACCTCATATCAGAAGAGGAAATGGCTTTCTCCCTGGCAATGCAACTGAAGATACCCTATGTGGACCTCAGTAATCACGAGATCCCGGAAAAAGTGATAGACATTATCCCTGAGGAGGTATCGCGAAAGTTCATTTGCATTCCTGTCAATCTCAGGAATAATGTACTTGACGTGGCAATGGCCGACCCCCTCGACTTGAACATCGTGAAGGACCTCCAATTCATAACCGGGTACAATATCCAACCGGCTATCTCAACCGCGTCACAGATCATGCAATACCTCCGGGAGCATTACCATCCTGAAAAGACCATCAGTGAAGTTGCAGACGAGATAGGAACTGAAGAGATCATGGAGTTTCTGCCTGAGAAGGAAGAGCCTGAGGAAGAACGGTTCGAGGAGTTGCAGGATTCTCCCTTCGTGAAGATGGTGGATCTCGTTATCAAAAATGCCATCAAAAAAGGGGCGAGCGATGTCCACATTGAGGCTCAAGAGAATCAAGTGAGGGTAAGAAACAGGATCGACGGGGTGTTGCAGGATTCAATAAAGCTGCCCAAGTGGACACAACCCATTATCATTTCCCGGATCAAGGTCCTGGGTGGAATGGACATATCCGAGAAGAGACTACCGCAGGACGGAAGGATCAAGGTGAGGTCGAAGAATATTTCCGTTGACCTGCGTGTCTCCACGTTGCCCACTTATTACGGTGAGAAGGCCGTCATCAGGATATTAAACAAGGAGGCGACATTTCTTTCCCTGGAAGATCTGGGTCTTACTCCCAAGAACCTGGACATGGTCAAGGGGTTCATAAAACAGCCCCAGGGACTGATCCTCATTACCGGTCCGACCGGCAGCGGAAAGACTTCCACCCTTTACGCTTGTCTCAAGGGTGTAATGTCGGACGAAGTGAATATCGTCACGGTCGAGGACCCCGTGGAATACGAACTGCCCGGGATCAACCAGGTACAAATAAATGAAAAGGTGGGACTCACCTTCCCTTTTGTGTTGCGCTCCATTTTGAGGCAGGATCCCAATGTCATCATGATAGGCGAAATCAGGGATATGGAGACTGCTGAAATAGCGCTCCAGGCCTCCATGACAGGTCACCTTGTCTTGGCGACATTGCACACCAACGATGCGCCTTCAGCCATTACCCGCCTGGCGGACATTGGCCTGGCGCCATATCTGATCTCCTCCTCTCTTCTGGGCATTATTGCTCAAAGGCTGGTCAGGAAGATATGTCCTGAATGTAAAGAAGAATATAAGCCGAACCTTGACCTCCTGGCGCGGATCGGTCTCGACAAGAGGGAGCTGCCCTTCAAGTTCTATAGAGGGGCAGGGTGTTCAAGGTGCAACGGCGCTGGATTCAAGGGCCGTACAATCATTGAAGAAGTGATGCCCGTAGGGAGGCAGATCAGGGAGTTGATTCAAACCGGGGCCTCCACAGACCAGCTCAGGGATGCGGCCATGGCCACGGGCATGTCGACCCTGGGACAGAGCGGCTTGAAACTCATAGAAAATGGTGTTACCACAATAGACGAGGTGTTGAAGGCGGTCCAGGATAAGGAAGAGTTGACGAGCGTATGCCCCCACTGCGGAAAGGCGGTCAATCTTGATTTCAAGGACTGCCCTTATTGCAAGAAACCCTTGCTCTTGACGTGCGAGAATTGCGGCCGTATCACTCAGCCTGAATGGGTCGTTTGTCCCTATTGCAGGAGTGAATTGGTGAAGTCGGCATGAAGGCGGATGCCTGCTGATTTCTCCGTTGACATCGGGCCGCTACTGTAATTGTCTAGACGCGCTAAGAGGCCAGTCAGAGGACTTTGAGCCGAAGGGCACTTTGAATGAAATGTAAGAATCATCCAGATCGTGAGGCCGGGGATTTTTGTGCCGGTTGCGGCATTCCCATTTGCGCAGACTGCGTGGGCGAAGAGGGAGACCAAGGCACGGTTTTGTGTTTTACATGTGCGATGCAACACTCTCTCTCCGAAGTGGGAGACACTATCAAGGATAAACGTGCCAAGTCGGTCGAGAAAAGAAAGGAAAAGAAGAAAAAGAAGTGGGGCGCCTTTCAATACTTCGTATTAGTGTCTTGCGTCCTGATTTTGGCCATGTGGGGTTTTATCCTGTTCGGCGGCCAGGAGCCGCCCAGGAATAGGGCTGATTTTGGGGCGCAGCCACGGGTGCTCCTCTTCATGGTAGACAGTGCTATCAAGCGCTACGCACATTACGAGGGCGATAATTACCCTGACGAGCTAAGGGACCTCATCCCCAAGTATCTTAATATGGCCCGAGAGGACATGAAATTTCTCGGTATGCTGAAATATCGGAGAGACCCTGAAATGGGCTATTTATTGACCCTGGTGAACGGTTCGAAGGAAAGTGTGAATATTATCCTCACCCCGAAGGGAATAAGATACAGCCCCAAGGGGCCGAAGGGTGGTAAATGAAGGGTAACAACAAGGGCTTTACACTCCTGGAACTATTGGTAGTCGTGGCAATACTGGGAATCTTGGCTGCAACCGCACTGCCGGCATACAGGACGTGGCAACAAAGGGCGTTTGGATCGGAAGCCGCGATCATGACCAAGAGGATCCTGGATGCACAGATAGCCTATTTCCTGGAAAACAATCAGTTTTTCCCCAAGAGCGATTATGGGGGGCCCAATCCCATTGAAATCTATTCTGAAACACCCCCCAATGATCCGAAGATCCTTGACGTATACAATGCTTTACATATACGTATTCCCGTCGGACATAAGCTGGATTACTACCTCGCTTCAGTTAATACCCCCGGTGACGAGAGATTCACAGTAACTATTACGGCTGATTTTCCCCTATTCAGGGGACAGGGTAGTCCGGGGAGTTGTATCGGTTCCATCGACAGGGAAGGCAGGGTCACAATAATTGGACCGACTCATTGACGCGGTTCCCGCAGGTTTGTCTCTCTCTCAGCCTTATTCCCACATGGTCTGAAATCGAGAACCACCCTTTTTGTTTGCGTGCCCAGGTTGGAGTATTTCCGGGAGGTGACCC
>JAFDHB010000187.1 GCA_019308985.1 Deltaproteobacteria bacterium
AATTTGATTGAGCCTTGAGAAAAGACCCCCAGGGACCACAACAGCAAATACCATGAGCGCTATTTTCTTTTGGCATAAATGGGTGGAGCGGAAAAGATTTGGGCAACAGCCTGTAGATGACCAATGACTCCCCGGGATATCGTCATACACATCACCGCTTCTTGCTAAGTTTGGCGCCGCCACCCTATGAGAGGAGTCCTGGCCCAGCGAACCGGAAATCGCAAGCTGGAGCTTGCTCTTACAGGATGTCTCGCTTGAGGCGTATAATATGTGTTGAAAAATGGAGGAGTTTGCTGTAAATATATGTTGCTTGTGGGGATGTAGCTCAGTTGGGAGAGCGGTGCGTTCGCAACGCACAGGTCGCCGGTTCGAATCCGGTCATCTCCACCATTTTATTGCGGGCACGTCCAGGGGCGCCCCATAGGTTTTAGGGCCGTGGAACCCTACACCTCACCTCACTCTTGGCGATAGGCCTGGTCGCACGCCATAGGCCATGGGTTGCCCGGGAAGAGAAGTCAGAGCATGGAAAGAAAGACATTGATTGAAAGAAAGACCAAGGAAACAGAAATCACCTTAAGGCTTGATATTGACGGAAATGGTATTTCAAACATAGATACAGGTATTCCTTTCATGGATCATATGCTGACCTTGATGTCTGCCCATGGATTCATGGACATGGAGTTGACAGCCAGGGGAGATATCCAGATAGATTACCATCACACCATCGAAGATTTGGGCATCTGTCTCGGGAAGGCCCTTGACCAGGCACTGGGCGACAAGAAGGGCATAAGGAGGTACGGCGAAGCGACTGTTCCCATGGACGAGGCCCTCGCCAGGGTCGCCCTTGATCTATCCAGCAGGCCCTTTCTGGCCTATCGAGTGTCGCTGAAGAAGACCAAGGCGGGGACCTTTGATATAAACCTTTTCAAGGAATTCTTTCGTTCCCTGTCAAACCATTCGGGCATGACCCTGCACATCGATCTTTTTTCAGGGGAAGATGCACATCATGCTGCTGAGGCTGTTTTCAAGGCCTTTGCCAGGGCCCTGGACCGGGCAACAAGCATGGAGCCCAGACTGAAGGGTGCGGTTCCGTCCACCAAGGGCGTGCTCTAAGCTAACTTTCCCGAAGGCCAGAAGAAATTGCTGATCATTCCCGCCATAGACCTCAAGAACGGACGTTGTGTCAGGCTGAAACAGGGTGTGTTTTCAGATGAGACGGTATACTCCGACCGGCCTGCGGAGGTCGCACGGATGTGGGTCGAAAAGGGAGCCGAAAGGCTTCACATCGTGGACCTCGACGGGGCCCTTGAAGGCAGGCCTTTGAACGAAGACATTATTAGGGACATAGTGGAGTCAGCGGGGGTCCCTGTTCAACTGGGGGGCGGGATAAGGGACCTTGAGACCATTGAGACCTATTTCTCCCTGGGTATCAGATTCCTTATACTCGGCACCATGGCTTACAGGGATCCTGATCTTTTCAGGTCCGCCTGCGAGAGGTTCCCTGGAAAGATAATCCTTGCAATAGACGCGAGGAATAATGAGGTGGCGATCCAGGGATGGACAGAGGCGACAAGAATGAGCCCGATCGAAATGGCCGCACATTACGAAGGGTTCCCTATCTCGGCGGTCATATACACGGACATAGGGAGAGACGGGATGGAAACCGGGCCGAACATAGAGGCAACTCGTAGGCTCGCCGAATCTACGCACATACCGGTCATAATCTCAGGAGGCATATCAGGGCAGGGAGACATAAAGAAGGTGTTACCACTGCGGCGTTATGGGGTGATTGGTGTAATAACAGGAAGAGCGCTTTACGAAGGCAAGCTGGGCCTTGAGCAGGCCGTTCGGCTCGCGAGGGATGTGGAAAAGGGGATGTAATGGCCCCCTGGCCCAGAGAAAATGTGCGTTTTTTCGTCTTTTTTCTTGACTTTGTCTCAAAGTTTAATATACTAAATGTTTATCCTTTCTTAAGACGATTCCGGGCAAAAATGGCACTAGAAAAACAGATTACAAGCGACCTCAAGGAGGCCATGAGGGCAAAGGATGAATTGCGCACCTCCTGCCTCAGGATGCTCAAAACGGCCATAAAAAACAAGCAGGTCGAAAAGGGTGACAACCTAAGCGACCAAGAAATTCATTCTGTTATATCCTCTTTGGTCAAGAGGGGGAAGCAGTCGGTCGAAGAGTTTAGAAAGGGCGGTCGCGAAGACCTGGCGAACAAAGAAGAAAGGGAACTGAAGATCCTGTATGGCTATCTGCCGGAACAACTGGATCCAGCGGAAATAGAGAAGACCTTGCGGGAAATAATTGCAGAACTCTCTGCTGCCGGCACCAAGGATCTGGGAAGGGTGATGAAGGTTGCCATGACTCGCATGGCAGGAAAGGTCCAGGGCAAAGAAGTCAACCAGATAGCCAAGAAATTGCTGGAACAAGGCCCTGCTTGATCCGCTCATACCGCTTTTTCCGGACAAAGCCGAGGGCCTTTAGCACAAATTTCTCAACGGGTGAGATTGTTGATAATGATCAACCCTTGTTCGAGAGTACTGAACTCCTTCTTTCACTGAAGGGGTTTTTTTAATGGCAACACATTACCCCGGCTCTTCGAAAAGAGGCACCGTAGAAAAGAATCTGCTGAAAACACAATATGTTGTAATTCTCCTCCAGATATGATACAAGATATGCTGATTTTCTCTACGCCGAGGCCAGATTCTTTTACCAATATTTTTGTGGGCCATTGCCGGGGATAAGATTTCTTTTGAAGCCATCAGGGTTTGTATTTGTCTAAAATGGAGACATACCAGTCAGCCAAGGAAGAGATAAGACGAGCCGTTGATATCGTTGATCTCATCGGGCAGTTTGTCCGGCTAAAAAAGGCGGGGCAAAATTATGTGGGACTTTGCCCTTTTCATTCTGAAAAGGACCCCTCCTTTACGGTCAGCCCCTCAAAGGCCATGTTTCACTGTTTTGGTTGCAAGAAGGGGGGAGACGTCTTTGCCTTCTGGATGGAGTATTACAAGATGTCCTTCGCCGAAGCCATGAGGGACCTTGCCGAAAAGTACCATATCCCCCTTCCCAAAGGCTCCGACAGGGGGCCCGACAGGGACAAGGGGGATCTAAAGAGGGAACTTTACAGGCTGAACCAATTGGCAGCCGAATATTACCACCACGCCCTTATGGAATCCAAGGAAGGAGGCCCCTGTAACGACTACCTTGAAAAGAGGGGGATCTCCAAGGACATCGTCCGAGAGTTCAAGATAGGATTTGCGCCGAACAAATGGGATGGGTTGACCCGATATCTTACCACCAAGAATGAAGACATGGAAAAGGCTGTCCAGGCCGGACTCATTATCTCCGGGAAAAAGGGAGGATACTATGATCGCTTTCGGGGCAGGGTCATCTTCCCTATCTTGGATCTGAAAGAACGAGTCGTGGGCTTTGGGGCCAGGGTGTTGGATAATACCCTTCCCAAGTATATTAATACCCCCGATACCCCCATATTTCACAAGGGAGAACTTTTGTATGGTCTCCACGCGGCTCACAGGAGGATCAGGGAGGCGGGCAGGGCCGTTATCGTGGAAGGGTACACCGATGTCCTTTCCTTAAGGTTGCACGGCTTCAACGAGGCGGTTGCAACCCTGGGCACTGCTCTTACCAACCACCATATCAGGGCGCTCAAGGGGTATGCACGGGAGGCAATTGTCATCTTTGATTCTGATACAGCGGGCAGGTCTGCAGCCTTGAAAAGCCTCTCCCATTTCCTTAAGGAGGGTTTGCCCCCAAAGGTCGTTATCCTCCCTGAAAAGGAGGATCCTGACAGTTTTGTCAACAAGCATGGGGTAAAAGGCTTCTTGGCCCTCTTGGAACAGGGTATGCCCATGTTTGATTATTACCTTGATTCCAAGCTCTCCGGGAAAGATGATCAAATAGAAGCCAAGCTGGAGTCCCTGCAAGATATTTTCGCACTCCTTGCAGATCTCAAGAGCGAGGCACAGCGCTCATTCTATGTAAGGCGGATCGCCGGGGCCCTCAATGTCTCCGAGACTGCAATTTCCAGGGAGCTCCAGAAATCCAGGTTCGGCACATCATTTGAAACCGGAAGTCACAAGGCTCAGGACAAATACTCTGTCAACAGGGCCAAGAACCTTGATGATTGCTATTTGCTGAACATAGTGGTCCATCACCCTGACATAGCGGAAAGGCTGTTGAACAAAGATATCAGGTTTCTCCTTTCTGATCCGCTGGTACTGGAAATTTTTCAATGCGTGGTTAAAATTTATAAATTGGAAGGTAAAATCTCACCTGAAAGCGTACTCGAATCCTTGGAAACAGACGAAGCCAGGGGGCGGCTCAGGGAGGCACTGATGTCGCCCTCCATGTTTTCCAGGGACATGGCTCAACAGGCCGTCACAGGATTTGAAGACAAGATCCAAAGAAGAAAGCTGGCCGAGGAGTTTAATAAGGCCGGAGAGGGCGAAAGCCTCGAAGTCTCTAAAAGGATCTTGGAATACAAGAGAAATAGGCAAATAAAGACCTTGTAAAAGTATTGAACTTTTAGGAGGAATTAAATGGGCAACAATAATTCTGATACCGACATGGTCAACTTGAAACGACTTATCGATATGGGCAAAGACAAGGGTTATATCACCTACGAAGAGCTGAATGACGATCTACCCGATGATGTCGTCTCCTCCGAGTACATCGATGACCTCATGATGATGTTCGAAGAACTGGATATTATGGTGATCGATGAGGCATCGAGGGAGGAGATCGAAAAATCCAAGAGGCTGAAGAAGAGGAAAAAGAAGGCCTTGGAGAGGGAGAATTTTCGTGCCGAGGTCCCTGACGGGACGTCCCGCGTCTCGGATCCCGTAAAGATGTACCTCAAGGAAATGGGGTGTATCTCTCTGCTGACCAGGGAAGGAGAAGTGGAAATAGCCAAGAGGATTGAGGCCGGGGAAAAAGAGGCCTTGAGCGCCTTCTTGCAATGCTGTGTAGGCATAGAATACATCATCGAACTGGGCGAAAAGCTCAAGAGCGGTGAGATCAAACTGAAGGATGTCATCAATGACCTGGAAGATGAAGAGAGCTACACGCATGTAGGAGAAAAGAAGGATTCCATTATCAGCCTTATTGACCGGATCAAAGAGCTCCATGAAGAGTGTCGCACTGCAAGGCGTGAGATGTCCAAGAAGCGTTGCTCCGCTGCCAAGAAGAAGAAACTCGAGAAAAAGGCAGAGGAAGACAACAAGAAAATAGCCGAGCTGATCAATTCCTTCAAACTGGAAAAGAGCCAGCTCGACCGGATGGTGGAAAGACTGAGGGAGATTGTGCGCCGTGTTGAAGAAGCTGAAAAAGACCTCACTGATTGCATGCTGGCCGTTGGGGGCAAGCCTGTTTCCTACATCAAGAAGTGCTATTCACAGATTCCAAAGACGGCCAAAGACGACCAGTTGGTGTCCCCTCTCAAGATAAAAAAATCGGAGCTAAAGGCATTGAAAGCCAAGATTGACAGTGCGGAGAAATGTATCAAAGAGATAACCGAGCGCACCAGCATGATGCCGAGGGAACTCAGGGAAACCTTGAAAAATGTGGAGGAAAAGATAGAAAAATCCAAGCAGGCCAAGCGTGAGCTCATAGAGGCCAATCTGAGGCTGGTTGTCAGCATAGCGAAAAAATATACCAACCGGGGCCTCCAATTCCTCGATCTCATCCAGGAAGGCAACATAGGCCTCATGAAGGCGGTGGACAAGTTTGAGTACCAGAGGGGTTACAAGTTCAGCACCTATGCAACATGGTGGATCAGGCAGGCCATAACCAGGGCAATAGCGGATCAGGCCAGGACGATCCGGATTCCTGTCCACATGATAGAGACCATCAACAAGCTGATAAGGACGTCACGTTACCTGGTCCAGGAGCACGGCCGCGAGCCTACTCCCGAAGAAATAGCCGAGAAAATGGAGTTCCCCCTGGAAAAGGTGAGGAAGGTGCTGAAGATCGCCAAGGAGCCCATATCCCTGGAGACCCCCATCGGTGAGGAAGAAGACAGTCACCTGGGTGACTTCATAGAGGACAAGAAGATAATCTCTCCTGGCGATGCAGTAGTCAACCACAACCTGGGAGAGCAGACCCGTAAAGTCCTCACCACCTTGACCCCCAGGGAGGAAAAGGTTTTGCGAATGAGATTCGGCATAGGAGAAAAATCAGACCATACACTGGAAGAGGTGGGCCGGGACTTTAACGTGACCAGGGAAAGGATCAGACAGATAGAGGCCAAGGCTCTCAGAAAACTGCGACATCCGAGCAGGAGCAAGAAGCTGAAAAGCTTCCTGGAGAGATAGGACGGTCTCGCTGCGACAACAATTTTGATTTCACTTGACAGACCAGGAAACAATTTGCATTATTAATATGTTCGGAAAACTCCTAAGGGCCTATAGCTCAGCTGGTAGAGCCACCGGCTCATAACCGGTAGGTCCCTGGTTCGAATCCAGGTGGGCCCACCATGATACTTAGTGCATATGATTCTCAAAATTCTCATAACAAGGCGTCTTGAACGTTTTTCCTGAGTGAAAGGAAGGGGCGCACTACACGAGAGTGCGCCCTTTCCTTTTGATGAACCTTGG
>JAFDHB010000188.1 GCA_019308985.1 Deltaproteobacteria bacterium
TTCAACAGGCTCTCCCTCGTTGATATATGTCGTCTTCATCAGTGGGGAGTTCCTGTGGGGACAATTAATGGTATCCCAATTACCGCACTCAAGGTATTTGAGATCTTGGGCCAATTCCTACCTCCTATTCTTTCTTGTCCAGAATCTTTGCAAGGTCCATGCCTGAATAGATCCATTATTTGAACTGCGTTTCTCAATGATTTAGGCATCTTAAGCCACCACGCTGAAACCCGATAATGCCAGGCAAACTTCTTTCCCCTTTCTTGTAATAGTTTCCCGGTTTTTGGTAAGTAATTCCATGTCTTTTCTCTATGCGCAAGAACAAGCGACTACATCTCTCTCTTGTCTGGGTGTTGGCACAAAAGCTCATAGGGACTAATAGTAGAGGCAAATCTGGTGTCAGTAGCCTTACAGGTCATTGTCCTGCCAAGCTATGCTTTATCGCGCAGTGTCGGCTCCGCCGGCAGCCATATCCGGATCCACGTGTATTATTACTCTACTGATGTCGGGGATCTCTTTCAACAACTTCCTGCGTACTATATCCGCGATCCTGTGACCCTCTGCTACGCTCAGCTCCCCGTTGATGACTATGTGGGCCTCCATCTGATGCATTCCGCCCGAAGTACGGACCCGTACGTCATGAAGTCCCCGGACACCATCCACGGTCTCGATACATTCTTGCATCTTTTCCAACACCTGCGGGTCTGGGGCCTTGTCCGTAAACTCCTGCAACGCGTTCTTAAGGATATCGATCCCGACCTTGATGATGAATAGGGAAACTAAAAGGGCGGCATATGCATCCAGAATGTTCCATGAGGCTCTGATCTGTGAGCCCACGACCCCGAAAAGCACCGCCACTGAAGACAAGGCGTCTGAGCGGTGATGCCAGGCATTGGCTATGACTGCTGGGCTGCGGATGCGTTTCCCGGTCCGCATAGTGTAGTGATACAAGCCCTCCTTGGCCCCTATGGAGATCAAGGCAGCAACAGCAGCCAAAGCTTTAGGATGATAGTCTGCATGAAGATGGATATTCCATGCAGCCTTTACACCCAGGTAAATACCAGTACCGATCAGTGCAATTCCTACTATGGCATAGGCAAGAGTCTCCATTCGAGCGTGGCCGAAGTGATGTGTCTCGTCAGGATCTTTACTCCCGATTTTCAAGCCCAAGAGGACAACAGCGTCCGTGAACAGGTCAGACACCGAGTGGACTGCGTCGACGATCAGGGCCTGGCTGCTGCCCAGGATTCCAGCCACAAACTTGAGGCAAATGAGAACGACGTTGACAAGGACACCTATCAGGGTAACCCTTTTGCCCTCCTCAACCCCATTCCTCTTCTCATTCACCATGAATAATAATCCTTGCTCAGTCACCGATCAGAGCGACAGCCACGTCCCCGTGCCGTTCTTAACCGCCCTTTCGTATACGAGCGGCGCCACAGCCATGTCCTCGATTGCAAGCCCGAGGTTGACGGTCATGGTGCGCTCATCGGGACTCTCTCGTCCCTTCTTCTTACCTGTCACCAGTTCTCCGAGATCAGCATAGACCCGCGGTATGTCCCGTAGGTAACCTCTTTGTTGGTAAAGAAGCAACTGGGGGATATCATCCGTGCAGAACTTGGAGGCCTGTTTCATGGCGTCTGGGTGCCAGTAGGTATCATAATCCACCAACGAGGCAAAAGCCCCTGGGTCCAGCCATCCGGCTTGTATGGTTCGATGGGGTCTTTTCATTATCGGGCCGGCGGTCACGACCATGTCACAGCCCCTGACAGCCTCTTTCGGAGCCTCAACGATCACTACGTCGAGACCAAATCTTGACCGGATCTCTTCTGCAAATCTTATTGCTGCAAGGGGATCAATGTCGTAGGCCATCACCTTCCTGAGAGGGAAAAGAACCCTCAAGGCTTCCACATTGCTCCGGCCCTGTACTCCACACCCCAAAACGCCGACAACGGAAGACTCAGGTCTAGCCAGGTATCTTGCAGCAAGAGCGGTTGCGGCTCCGGTTCGCATTGCAGTTATCCAAACACAATCCATCACTGAGATCGGCAGTCCCGTTTCCGGATCATTCAGTATGATCAGCCCTGTGATGTAAGGCAGTCCTCGTCTGTAGTTCTCGGGAAAGGCGCTTACCCACTTGACCCCGGCGGATTTGAGAGCGGATATATGGGCTGGCATTGCATGGATAAAGCTGTCCCCGCATCCCGGGTATATCCCGATCTTCGGGGGCATTTCAGTGCGACCTTGGCCCTTCTCATGGAAGGCCCTCTCCAGGACATCTATTATCTCCTTCATGGTCAGGCCCGTGCCTACGACGTCTGATTGAGACAAGTAAAGAAGCCTTTTCTGATCCGTCATTGTCATGGACTCCCGAGTGATGGGTGGGGCTTACTCAGCAAACTATTGATGGCTTCGTAAAAAGTCCAATTTCTGCGTGGCGCTTCATCTCGTTGTGATTGCGGCGTACGCTAAGTACGCCTCATCACACGAGATTCGCGCGCCTTGAACTTGAAACTTTTTACTTTGCCATCTCAATCTTGACTGTTTACGAGTTCGTCAACTATTGAGCAACACAGGACATTAACTCGGAAAATGTCTCATAGTACCTTCACGATCTCATCCCTGGAGAAAAAGGGGGCCTGTTTGCGTCCCTCATCGGTGATCATCATTACAGAGGCGGGACCCGACGCCGTTACTCTTCCGATGATGGTGAAATTCATATGCTCCTTCTGTCCCTGCTTCAATATTCTGTCCGCTCCGTCCCGAGGGGCCGTAATGAGCAAAGATCCCGAACCTATCAGGCCCAAGGGGTCCAGATCGAAAAGGTCGCATAATTCCTTTGTCTCCTGATATACGGGAATCCGGTCGATTTCCATCTCAATGGATACCTTTGCTGCCATGGCTATCTCGTAGAGACCGTTGACCAGCCCCCCTTCAGTTATGTCATGCATGGAATTGACTTCACCGGTCCTGCTTGCAAGGAGTGCTTCTTTCACGATGCTGATCCCCGGATCAAATAGAAAATTCTTTGCTCTTTCCAGGGTTTCTTCTGAAAACCCTCTTGACAGAAGAGCATCTCCCTTCTCCCTGGCGATAATGGAGGTACCTTCAACACTTATTCCCTTGCTCAGCAAGACCAGGTCTCCAGGTTTAGCACCGGCCGTCCTTATGAGGCACCCTTTTTCCGCCACTCCCATGATCTGTCCTGCCAGGATGGGGCGATCCAGGCCGTAGGTTATCTCCGTATGCCCCCCGATGAGGGAAATACCCAGATCATTGCATGCCCTTTGGATTTGATCGAAGATCTCTTCCAGGAGCTCCTCGTTGCCCTCTGCTTCCGGCAAGAGGATGACAACGCTGAAATACTTGGGCTCGGCCCCTGTGGTAGCCACGTCGTTTGCATTGACTACGACGCTATAGTAACCTATCTCGCTTGTCGCAAAGGTAACGGGATCAGTAGCAACAACAAGGACATTGTCCCCCATATCTATTGCGGCCGCATCCTCCCCTATCCCCGGCCCTAAAACTATGCTTTCATCCTTTCTCCAAGACCTTTCCAGGAGCCTGCTCAAGATCCTGTGGTTCAGCTTTCCTGTTGGCAATACTTTTTCTTCCACCACCCAATCCCATTAGACAAATTGAAGAATCTCGGTCACGTTTTCCATTATGAAACCGGCACCTGTGGCCATGAACTGTTCCCTGCTCGTTTTTCCGGTAAGTACCCCGGCAGTCTTGCACGATATGCGTTTTCCGGTCTCTATATCCATCACGTGGTCTCCAACCATCAGGCACTTCCCCCGGTCCCTTACACCTAATCTTTCAAGTACTAGTCCCAGGTGCATCGGGTGAGGCTTTACCTTCGTCACAATGTCCCTGGAGACAAAGGTATCGCAAAAGGCTTCGATATCAGGGAAAACCTCCCGAACCGCCCTGTCGCAATTCCTGGTGATAACTCCCCTCTTGATGCCCATGCTCGCTAATTTCTTGAGCATTTCCGGGACACCCTCAATAATCCTTCCAGCCTGTGCCGCCCTTACCTCATAATCTGTCACAACCTTATGGGCCTCTTCATACAGAAACTGCGCCGCGGATGGAGAGCGAGCCATGACAAGATCCCTTGCGCGATCGATCATTTCAAGGGTATAAAGATCCCTCAGGGATAAAACCTCAACATCATACTTGCGGAGAACCCCTTCCACATCTTCCCGCATCCCCTGGAAATCGATGTTCAAATGGACAAGGGTGCCGTCGAAATCAAAGATGATCGCTTCCGGTTTCATTCTTACTATGATCCTGCTCTTCCGAGGACAAAGCATACAAGGATTAAGAAAAATCGTCAATTCCCGCAAGCTCCTTAATCTTTTGGCACCGTTCAAGAACGCTCGCTGAAGAGGTGGCTGAGAAGGCTCAAGATTGAGCCTGAATAAGCTCCATCGCCTAATATGCCTTTTCCCTTGACTTCCAACACCAAATATCGTTTCATAAATAAGATTGGATTTTCTTCTTTATAGCTTGGCCTTCAGGAGAAAACTCCCGTACGGATAAGATTTCAGGTTCAGCCCATTGGGTCCTTGCTCCTTGTCTCAGTCCGCTGTACTGCCACATTTGATACCTGGCCAGGAGAAAAACGTTTTGAATAAGATCCCTAAAACACAAGGAGGTACCTGTTGAACATATTACTGGTCTATCCCGAATATCCTGATACATTCTGGAGTTTCAAGCACGCCCTCAAGTTTATACGCAAGAAGGCCGCCTATCCCCCCTTAGGCCTTCTTACGATTGCAGCCATGTTGCCACCGGAATGGGACAAGCGGCTGGTGGATATCAATACCAAAAGGCTTACTGACAAAGACCTCCAATGGGCTGACATGGTCTTTATCGGGGCCATGGCCGTCCAGCGTGATTCCGCCCTGGAGGTTATTTCCGGGTGCAAGGGGTTCGGCCTGCCGGTTGTTGCGGGTGGCCCGCTTTTCACGAGCGAATATGATCAATTCGATGAGGTTGACTACTTTGTTCTCAATGAAGCGGAACTGACGCTGCCTCTGTTCTTGAGAGACCTGGAACAGGGATGCCCGAAGCGCATCTACCAGACCTCTCAATTCGCAGATATCAAGAAAACACCGCCCCCAATGTGGGAGTTGGCCGACATGAAGAGCTACGCCTCAATGTGTATCCAGTTTTCCAGGGGGTGCCCTTTCCATTGCGAGTTTTGCAATGTTACCGCCCTTTTTGGCCATAAGCCGAGGTTGAAGACAACGGAGCAGGTAATTAACGAGCTCGAACATCTTTACGGCTTGGGATGGCGCGGACAGATCTTCTTTGTGGACGACAATTTCATCTGCAACAAGAAATACCTGAAGACCAAGCTATTGCCGGCGCTCATTCAATGGCAAAAGGGCAAGAAAGGAATCCCCTTTCATACAGAGGCCTCCATCAATCTGGCTGATGACCAGCAACTGATGGATCTTATGGCAGAGGCCGGTTTTGACTCCGTTTTTATCGGTATAGAAACGCCCGATGAAAAAAGCCTTGAGGAGTGCAACAAGAAGCAAAACAGGAACAGGGACCTTGTGGAGAGTATCAAGAAAATCCAAAGGTCCGGGTTGCAGGTACAGGGAGGTTTTATAGTCGGTTTTGACAATGATTCCCCGTCCATATTCAGGAAGCAGATTGATTTCATCCAAAGCAGCGGGATAGTCACCGCCATGGTGGGGCTATTACAGGCGCCAGCAGGTACGAGGCTTTTTGAACGATTGAAAAGAGAAGGCCGTCTGCTTGGCAGGATGTCAGGAAACACAGACGGTACGACAAACATTATTCCGCGCATGGACATGGATATCCTCCGAGAAGGATACAGGGACATAATGAAACACATTTACTCTCCCCAATGTTACTACAACCGAATAAAGACCTTTTTGCGGGAATACAAGGCTCCCAAGTTCAACACGCCCCTTGATTTGCAGCATTTCCTGGCCTTTTTCCGCTCGAGCATACGTCTGGGGATCTTTGGCAGGGAAAGATATCAGTACTGGAAAATTCTGTTCTGGACCCTCTTACATCGGCCAAGATTGCTGGTATGGTACATTACCTTTGCCATCTACGGGTATCATTTCCGCAAAATAGCCGACAAATACATAAACTAGAAAAAGGGAGAAGATAGATAATGAATATTTACGTTGGCAGACTTCCATTCAGCGTGACAGAAAGCGATCTAAGGGCCATGTTCGAAGAATACGGCGAGATAGAAAGCGTCAAGATAATAAAGGACAGGTATTCCGGTCAATCAAAGGGCTTTGGTTTTGTGGAGATGCCGAGTAACTCCGAGGCAGACCAAGCCATCAAGGCCCTCAACAGGAAGACCATCGATGGACGGACCATCAAGGTCAACCCGGCAGACCCCGGCGGAAAGCGCTCCAAACGCTCCGCCCGCAAGAGGAAATTCTACTAGAAAGAGTCGAACTCGCACCGTTACAGCAGCCCGCCGGCTTCAAAGGCCTCAAGGTTTGGAAACCTTTGAAGCCGGCGGGACTCAGCGTTCTTCCTGGCCTATGCTGAAGTTTCCCTGGCCCTCTCTTCCTGT
>JAFDHB010000189.1 GCA_019308985.1 Deltaproteobacteria bacterium
TTTCGAATTTCGTGCTTCGATATTCGAATTTCCATCTCTCGAAAATAGGGTGCAACGCTTTGGCCCCATCTTGGGGCCTTCCTCATACCACCAGTTTTACTGGTGGTCGGTGATTTCATAAAATAGAAGAAAAATGGTTGAAATCTTATAAATGCCCTACTAGTTTGAATCAAGTTCAACACCGAGTTCAATTGTTTGGTTCCGTGTGATAGCATCTGGTAAGGTGGGGTTGAGGGGGAATGATTGAACCATGAGGAGCAAACAGTAAAGTACAAAAAATGACTCCACTCAGATCAGACAGGCCATATCCCGGGCCCCAGGCATGGTATTACCAGACAGGAGGTCTAAATGTCATATGCCTTGACTATCTGGAACGACTTCAAGAATTACCAGAGCACCTGCTACAGAAAGTACTTAGATGCTTCTGAAGGCCTTCGCTGTATGGGCTCCACTTGGAGTGTATTGGCTCCTCTTAAAGGGCTGGGTGATGATGTATACATAATAGGTGGCGAGCCACACGCCGCGTCCACGGCGGGGACATTCCCTGAAGAGGCCCGTGAGGATATTTCAGCGGCGGAGGTCGCGGGCTTGGGCTTTCATTCCTGTAGTTACCTGAAACTATTCGTAGGGGAAGTGGTTCGCGATAAGATAGGAATTACAGATGGAACAATCAAGGAGGGATATCCCAGACCGAATTTGATCTGGACAACCCATTTGTGCAATCTGCATTCAAAATGGTACCAGGAAGTCTCAAGGCGCCTGGGTGGCATACCGCTGTTTCCAATAGACATGATCGGCGGGGGTAATGCGGAAAAAGATCCCAAAATTGTAAAATACGTGTCCGAGCAAATGGAGGAAGGAATAGGTTGGCTGGAGAGGGTAACTGGAAGGGAGTTTTCGGATGAGTCGTTCATCAAGGCGGCTAGAAACGAGATCAAGGTGCTGGTGCTATGGGGTAATATATGTGCACTAAACATGCATGCTCCCGCGCCGTTGGATGAGCGTCGACTCATAGCCCTGTTCCCACCAGCCATGGTGGACAGGACAAGCGATGAAGCTGTGCGATTATATGAGGCGTTATTTAAAGAAGTGCGACACATGGTTGAGACCGGACAGAGTGTGGTTCCGGATCAACGCTTCAGAATAGTCTATTTTGGGCTTGCACACACTTATGGCCATCCGGAAATTGCGAGGATCCTTAGAGACTCTGGGGCTGAGATTGTGGCCTCAGTCTATACTTTTGGCACGACCGGCAATTTTAGGGGATTTGTAGATGGAAAATGGTCATGGGAACCCATCGACCCCGCATGGGTAGACGAACTGGATTTGTCCAGCAGAAGAGATGCCATATCTGCGCTTACTAAAACAGTTCTTGGTTGGCCCACCTGGCAAGGGGTAAGATCCTACTGGGCACTAGAACAAATGGCTAGGGCAATGGTGGCGGAATTCAAAGCAGACGGGCTTTTGTTAGCGCCCACCCGTACTTGTGAAACTGACTTTAGGAACGGTTACATAGCGATGCAGCGCATTTTTAAGAACGAAATTCCAACCGTAGAATACGACACCGAAACGGTGGATGTCCGGAAAATGGATATACCGGGTTCCAAGCGGAAAACAGAGTTGTTCGTACATCTTATGGAAGCGCGCAAGAAACGAGGTGCATGAGAGACGATGGAAAAAGGCTTTGAGGCAATAATCGAACGTTTCCGCCATATAACTGAGAATACGCAGGAATACGCCAAATCCATTCGCAGGAAAGGGCAGCTCTTGGCTGGATATATGTGCACTCATGTCCCAGAGGAAATTCTGTATGCAGCCGGAATCATACCGCTGAGGATTCTTAGCCCCCATGATTCACAAGCCATGACAAGGGGCTACATCCATGAAACATACTGCTCTTTTTCGCATGATTGTGCATACCAAGGACTGCAACATAATTATGATTACATAGACTTGCTCGTGCATAGCAGCAGTTGTATACATATGGCCGAAGCGTTTAATGTATGGGTCAGGTTTGCAGGATTCCAGCAAAAGAGCTTTCTCATACCGTACCCACATATCCTTCATACCAAGCATGCTCGTGGGTTCATGGTTGAGTCTTTTCGGGAGTTCAAAGAATTCGTTGAGAAGTTTGCCAATAAGTCCATGTCAGATGATGACATCGAGTGGGCGATTAAGGTTTATAATCAGACCAGAAGACTCCTTAAACGACTTTGGGAGTTCCTGAGGCGTGACAATCCACCTATAACGGGACCGGAAGTCGAGGCCGTGACTCTGGCTTCCCAAGTTATGGACAAGCAAGAATGCAATCAAATGCTGAAGCGACTTATTCAGGCATTGGAAAGCGCGGCTGGCAAAGGTACATCAGGGGTAAGGCTGATGGTAACGGGAGGTGCTTGTGATGATTTGAGAATTTTCGATTTGATTGAACAGCTTGAGTACACCACAAATCTGATTTTCATTGATTCGTGTACAGCAGCCAGATACTTCTGGTTTCAGGTGCCTGAGGATAGACCTGATAAGCTTGAGGCGATTGCTGAGGGACACATCAGCAGAATTCCATGTCCTGCAAAAGACAATGTTCCTGGTACCGGGGAGAAAAAAAGGTTTAGGTTCATTCAGCAGTTCATCGAGGAGTTCAAGCCAGATGGAATAGTCTTTCTCTATCAGAGATTTTGCAGCCCTCAATCGATGGACATTGTGGCACTAAAGCCTATCATAGATATGTTGGGGATTCCGTGGACTGAGCTTGAACTTGACACAACCGTACCAATAACTCAATTTGGGACACAGTTGGAAGCCCTGGTAGAAATAATAGAGCGGGTGGCGCCATGAATAAGGTGAAAATTCTGGCTGGACTAGATGCAGGCCATGTTAATACAAAGGCCATAATAATGAGGGGACAGGAAATCCTTGGGTATTGCACAGCACCCACTGGGTTTGATGTGGTCGCTGCGGCTCAAACAGCACTTGATGATGCTTTGGACAATGCCGGAATCTCGCGCGGTGAGCTAAGCGGAATCGTAGCTACCGGAATCTTCAGAGATATGATTAACGCACCGCCAGTGAATGTAACCGGAACTGTACCCGAATATATGGCGGATGCCAAAGGGGCTTTGTTCCTCAACAAGAATTCCAGAACAGTTATCGACATCGGTGGGAACATACATAAAGCCATATGTTATGACAAAAACGGGGATCTTCTGGATGTTGTTCAAAATGATAAATGTGCTGACGGTCTGGGCATTTTTTACACTACCATGGCCAAAGCTTTGGGATTAAGTGAGCAGGAGATGTCCGAACTGGCACTTAATTCCACCAGGAATCTATCCGTCGCTGTTCAATGCGCCCTATCCGCCGAATCAGATGCCATTGATTTGCTCTCTCAAGGCAACGACATCGCAGATGTGGCAGATGCTGTCGTGCGATTCATAGTTGAGCGCGTTGCTGATATGTGCACCTGTATGTCCCTTACGAAAGAGATTGTGGTGGCTGGAGGGTTAGCGAAATCTCGGGCGCTTATTGAGCGCCTTCCGAGCTTGATAAAGCGAGACGCAAGAGCTTTGAATCATCCTGAATATGTGGGTGCAATAGGCGCAGTGATTAGTTATGGGGGTTGAAAGTGAGGGAGTACGCTTCAGTCAACGAACAGATGGATTGGACAAGGGCTAAGGTGATAGCAGTCGGGGTGGATAGTGGTGCCACGAGCTCCAAAGCTGTGATACTTCTGGATCGACAACTATATGCATTTTCTCAAGCTAGAAGCCGAACGCCCAAAGAATCTGCTTCCAGTGCCATGAACGCGGCTTTAGATAAGGCCCGTTTAAGGTTAGACGATATCCATTACTTGGTTGCGACCGGTCGTGGGAGGGCCCGGGTTCCGTTTGCACATAGAAGTATGTCTGAAATTGCGTGCGGAGCTGCCGGTGCGGTGCACATTTGGGGCCCATCTGTGCGTACGGTTCTGGATGCCGGTGGTGAAAGCTGCAAAGTGATTCACTGCACCCAAAAAGGCAGGGCAACCGCCTTTCTTTGGAACGACAAATGTGCTGCCGGGATTGGACGCTACACGGAAGCATTTGCTGACCTGGTTCAGAAAGAAGTAACGGAGATGGGAAATATTGCCCTTCAATCTGATCACTTCCCAAGGCTAAGTGACTTTTGTGCAGTGTATGCTCAATCCGAAGCCCTGGATTTAATTCGAAGCAAGCTGCCGCTGGAACAAGTAATAGCAGCTTACCACTATGCTATGGCTAAGCGAATCAGCATATTGGTAGCTAGGTCAGGATTGAAAAAGGATTTCGTAATCATTGGAGGGCTGGCCAATAATCCAGGAATAGTAAAGTGGTTGCAAAGCATCCTGAAGGTAAGCAGATTGCCCTGCAAACCTGGATGGGACCCCACATTGACAGGAGCTCTAGGAGCGGCTCTATTTGCGGATGCTTTCTACAGGCGGCAGCAGTCTGACACACAAACCGCGCTAAGGGAAACATTGTGTGATCTGTGAAGGGAAAAGAGATCCTTTATGTCAGGCGGGCACCGGTTCTACGGAGCCGAAGGCAGGAATCCTGATATTGTTTCGGAGGTATTCTTCCCTGTCTTTGAAGGTGACGGTTTCCCAATAATCCTTGCTCTCCATCAAAGTCCTGAGCATGTGCTGGTTCAAGAGGTGCCCGGACTTCTCGACGTCAAACTCCCCTATGACCGGTGCGCCGAGGATTGCCAGATCTCCTATGAAATCCAGTATCTTATGCCTGACGAATTCGTCCTTATAGCGGAGGCCGTCTTCATTAACAATTCGGAACTCGTCAATGACAATGGCGTTATCCAGGGATCCGCCTTTGGCCAGACCATTCTCCCACAGTATCTCAATATCCTTCAAAAACCCGAATGTCCTGGCGCGACTGATTTCATGGACAAATTCCCTTGCGGAAAAGCACATGGAGTATCTCTGGTTTCTCAAAAGGGGGTGCTGGAAGTCTATGGCATAACATATTTTTAGTTCGCTGGATGGCCTGACGGATACGGACCTATTGCCTTCAGAAACCCTAAAGGGCTTCTTGATAAGGATAAAGCGCTTGAGGGCCTTTTGAACTTTGATGCCGACGTTCTTCAACAGGAAAATGAAAGGCGCTGCGCTGCCATCCATAATCGGGACCTCCGGGCCGTCCAGTTCAATCCTGACATTGTCGATACCAAGGCCGAAAAGCGCGGCCATGAGGTGTTCGACTGTCGAGACCCTGCATCCATTTTTCCCAATGGAAGTGCAAAGGTTTGTATCGACAACGTTTTCTGATCGGGCACGAATTGCAGGATGGCCTGGCAAGTCCTTGCGAACGAACATAATCCCGTGGTTATCAGGCGCTGGTTTGATTGTAAGGTTTACTTTTTCCCCGGAGTGGAGGCCAATTCCCGTGCAACTCACATAGTCCTTCAAGGTTCTTTGTCTGAAATCCAATTGTTTGTACTCCTTGTTATTGAGCTTGGGCTGATGAATCAATTCGGAAACAGGATAAAGATGTCGCTTAATCTCCGGAAGATCTTGCGATCTTAGACGAAACCATGTTTTGTCGCAAGATCCGCCATATCAAGGGATTAATTGAAAGCAACTATCGTGCCAGTTTTTCAATGATTGGCAGAGTTCTATAACCTGTTATTTTCACAGGTAATTTTTGGCCATATCCACCGGCGTACACGGGAAATTCATTGGGCAGAGGACCTTTGCTGTGGTAAAAATACCACATCAAGTATGCAAAAAGTCACAAATACCACGAAATTCATTATTTCGACACGTCTGTTATGCTTGTATATCATTTTGAAGGAATATAAAATAGAACTGTTCTATTATCCTAGGTCTGATATAATTAGCACAAATAATAGACAATTCCTACATAACCAACCATGAATAGAGCCTTGAAAAGACTCCTACTGGCCTCCTTTCTCCTTCTCTTAGGGGGTTGTTACCCCGCCCTCCAAAGGGAAGCTACTAGGCCCAAGGAGGCGCTCGTCCAAGTGAGGTTTTTCTATCCCCGCTTCGAGGATGACATGGATTTCCGGCTTCTGACCCAGGCAATCAAGAGAAATATCGAATACCTCGAAAAACTAGGTCCGGAATATAGGTTTTGGTACGGGCCCCACGACTATACGTCGGCCCACGTGCTTGAAAGCCAACTGGCATTCCTGGATATGCTCAAGCATACCAAAGATCCACGTGAAATCTCCAGGAAGATAAAGAGGGATTTTCTCCTTTACAGGGCGGCGGGAAGGGTAGGGAACAGGCACGTCCTTTTTACCGGCTATTTTGAGCCGACCTATGAGGCCAGCCTCGTCCCTACGGAGACCTATCGATATGCGATTTACAGGCAACCCCCAGACCTCGTAAAGATAGACCTTGCGCTTTTCAGACCTGAGTTCAAAGGCAAGAGCATTGTGGCCAAAATAGACGGCAACAGGGTTCTGCCTTATCCTTCGAGGAGGGATATAGAGGAAGGAAAGGCACTAAGGGGTAAGGGGCTGGAGATAGCCTGGCTAAGAGATCCCCTCGACGTAGCGTTCCTCCATATCCAGGGGTCA
>JAFDHB010000190.1 GCA_019308985.1 Deltaproteobacteria bacterium
GATGAACTCCGGAGAGAAAAACAGCTTATTGAAATGATCCTACAGACGACTATGAACGGTTTCTATCTCATCGACATGGACGGGAAGATCCTGGACACAAATCTCGCAGCCTGCCAAATCACAGGGTATGATCGTGACGAGCTAATCGGAGCGCAGGTCCGGAGTTTTGACGTGGGAGGAGCCGAAGAAGAGGTTACGGATCACGCGAAGAGAGTTATGAAAGAGGGTTCCCATCGTTTTGAGGTGAGGCACAAACACAAAAACGGGCATATACTGGACCTTGAATTCAGTACGAACTATGTGAAGACGGGAAATGAGAGTTTCTTCTTTGTCTTTTTCAGGGACATCACGGAAATGAAAAGGGCCGCACAGGTCCTCAAAGAGAATCAAGAAGAACTCGAAAGGAAAAATTTTGAACTTGAGGAGATGAACTCCACACTCAAGATTTTGCTTCGCAAGAGAGAGCAGGACAAACTGGAGGTCGAAGACAACCTTCTAACCAATGTCAGAGACCTTGTCATGCCCATCCTCGAACGATTAAAGAGAATATCCACCGACAAAAAACAAGTTGCCTATTTGAATATCCTGGAAGAGAATCTCACAAACATCATCTCACCTTTTATCCGCAGTTTGAATACACAGTTCATGAGCCTCAGCCCGACGGAAATTCAGGTTGCGAATCTCGTCAAGGACGGAAAAACCAGCAAAGAAATTGCAGAGTTAATGAATCTTTCTCCCAGAACCGTAGAATTTCACAGGGACAGGATTCGGAGGAAGGTCGGGATCAAAAACAAGAAGGCAAATCTAAGATCATTCCTTCTGTCTATGCAGTAATACGGTACCTTATTGCGTAATACACAGGTAATAATCAGGGGTTCCATTTTTCCTCTTTCCCTGCCAATATATTTCTCATTTTTCGAGCGTAGGGAAAGAATCTCAGCTGCCTTCTGACATCTCTGATGCGGTCCGGCAAAAGATGGAGGTAACCCCTGATGCATGAAGAAGACAGGAATTGGTGGAAGAAATTTCATAAAGGTCTGAGGGAGCAATCCCGCTTCATCAGTTGCAGTCCAGCGCCTGAAGTAGACCAGCCGACCTATGAAATTGTGGGAAAAATCGAACGGGTGGACCAGAGGGACACGATACAGTCCCGGATGATGCTCAAGGACACGGAAAGTCCAGAATACAAAGAGTATTACAGCCGACACCCTGAACTGAAAGAGATCGATGACGCTAACCGAGATAAACTCAAGAAATCCCTGAAGCGCCACTTTGAAATAGACCCCCTTGGCGCCCATTTCCAGTCAAACATATTCGCTACCCGTCATCTGCTCGGCCTCCCTGAGGTCATTGATCCCGGCAAAGAAGGGACCCCCCTCTGGGAGACCATAGGGACCGACATGTCCAAAATTACATCCGAGGAGAGGACATGGCGAATCAAGGAATATGCCCTGGTCCTTGGGGCTTCGAAAGTAAGAGTGGGCCACCTGAAAAAGGAGTGGGTCTACACCCATTATGCCCATCCCTACAGCCCTTATCCGTGCGGCAAGCCTGTGGATGACATGGACTACCCTTACATTCTTTGTTTGGCTATGAGGCAAAACCTGGCCATGATGTGTCATGGGGACCATTACGTCGTCTGCATAGAAATCGGCCTTCGCTACAGCCTCACGTCGGTGATAGCCATCACCCTGGCCAATCTGATCCGGTCCTGGGGATTTCGGGCACGGGCCCTGCCTCCGGAAAACTCGCCCTACATGGTGCCACCCATGTTCATCGATGCGGGTATGGGGGAGCAGGGCCGCATGGGGATCTGCGTGACCAAGGAGTTCGGCAACAATTTCCGCCCGGCAGCGGTGGCGACCGATATGCCCCTGATTGTCGACAAACCCGTGGATTTCGGTCTCCAGGACTTCTGCGACAAATGCATGGTCTGTGCGGATGCCTGCCCGTCGGGTGCCATTCCCAAGGAGAGAACGGTTCGACGAGGCGTAAGGCGATGGCAGGTTAACGACCAGAAGTGCCGCGCCTACTGGAACCATTTGGGCGGCCCGTGCGCCATCTGCCAAGCGGCCTGCCCCTGGAACTTCGAGAGCACTCTCTTTCATAATCTTAACCGTGAACTCAACCAACGGTTTAGGATATACAGGAAACCCGCTGTCTGGGGGTTCAAGCTCTTTTATGAAAGAAAGGAGTGGGACCCCAATCCTCGATGGGCGTACAACCCGAGGCAAAAGAGATAGAGACCTGCGAACAGGAACGGTCGTAAGGCCCACGATAGAAAACTATATTTGTGGAGGGACAACATGTGTAAGAAAAGATTGTTCTGGATGATAGGCTTATTGTTGTTCTTGTTGGTATTAGGGTTCACTGATCTGGCCTTTGCTGCCGACGGCGCCACGAGATCTCTTCTCAAATCGGGAGCGGCCATCGGCGCCATTTTGGGGATTGTCGGAATTTCAATCGCGGGATACTATGCAGGGAAGAGTTACGATTCCTATACCGGATGGGAGAGGTATACACATGGTGCGGCTATGTTTTTCAATCGAAAGCCCTTCCGCAAGGACAGGCCCACCTATGGTGTGACGGATAAGACACGTCGTGTCAATTGGGAAGAGAATATCAACGGCCGTGTAGGGACCCTGATGCACTTGATGATGCCTCCCGACGGTTCTCCGCCCAAATGGCTGCCCGAGAAAGGTCCCGGGGCGCTCCCCGAGCCCTATAAATCCTTCTTTTTGGAACATGACGAAAAATACAAACTGACACTGGAGGCTTTTCGCCTGATCGAGAAACAGCAGGAGGAATGGCCCAAGTATGCGGATCGCTATGCCATTATCGACGCATGGTCCAATGCATTGGGGAATATTTTTGAAGACTGGCAGGGACACCCTTGGGCGGAGACAGCCATGTATCCGCCTGAACCGCAGGGCCCTCCCGAGGAGTGGGACTTTCGGGGCATTCACAGAGACAAACCCCTTGAATTCAAAAGCCCTGATCATGCAGCCCAATTGATCAAGAAGGTCACCCATTCTTTTGGCGCCACCCTGGTGGGTATTACAAAGCTCAATCCTGACTGGTGCTATCAGGGACATTTACGGGGAGTCGGTGAGGGAGCGTGGGAGGTTCCAAAACACTGGGAGTACGCAATCGTCTTCGCAACGACGCACGAATGGGACATGTTCTATGTCAATCCGAATTACGGAACATCCTTTGACGCCTATTCTTACTGTCGAATCATAGCTGGGAGGCTGGAAAATTTTATCCATGAATTGGGCTATCCCGCCCGCTACCATGTCCCTCCCTATTACTACGATCTCATGATGCCGCCCATTGCTATCGATGCCGGTCTTGGAGAACAGGGACGAACCGGGCTTTGCATAACCCCCGAGACGGGTGGCAATGCCCGATTGGCCTGCGTGACCACCAATATCCCCATGACGGTAGACAAGCCCATTGATTTCGGTGTCCAGGAATTTTGTAGAAAGTGTAGGATTTGCGCCGAAACATGTCCAACGGGAGCAATCCCGCATGCTGATGAGCCGGGCGTGGTTTATGGTTACAAGCGATGGAAGATCAAGGATGAACTCTGTTTCAATACCTGGGCGAGTATAGCGGCAAGCAAGATTGGGCGCGGATGTCGCATCTGTCTTGCAGTTTGCCCATACAGCCGCAAGAACAACTGGCTCCATTCCCTATCCCGCCAGATAGATCCCCGGGATCCGACAGGTACCGTATCCAGCATGCTGCTCTGGATGCAGAAAGCCTTCTTCAAACGCCCTAAGGCTCGGGATTTCCTCCCTCCTACCAACAAAACCTATCACGAACCGCCTGACTGGCTCAAGACTGAAGAATGGTTCAATGTGAGAAAGACCTGGTAGAAAGGAGCATGCGATGTTTATCTATTCGACCATGGTTAGACCGATATTCTGGACCGTCATGGGCCTGATCTATGCCCTGACCATTGCCGGTGCGCCGATCTGGGCCGAAGACCTCGGACTGGCGATGACCTGGTGGAAATGGATCCTTGTGGCTTTATGGTACCTCCTGCTCAGTTTCACTTTTGCCGGAAGCTTCACTTTACTGGCCGAAAAAGAGCCCGGTGCATGGTACAGGTTCCTGGGATCTCACCTGGCCCTCTGTGTTATCCTGGGGGCCGTTATCTGGTTTTTGATTTAACAAGCGAAAAGGATCCCGAGGCGTCGAGAGACACCAAGAGGGTTGTCAGAGATCCGGACGGTCCTGTGGGATGGGAAGTCTATGGCCGTTCGTACAATTTTTTCAAAGAGGCCAAGGTCCAGGACCTAGAGCCCTGCTTCAATGATGAAGCAAGGCTCTTTAAGGGCAATGTCATCAGGGGGATGACAATTAACAAACCTATAAACAGCGTACGGAAAGGAGGTCACAATCATGCCCAAACAAATCATCCTTTACAATCTGAGGGACGACGTCAAGGAGGAGGATTACATCAAATGGTGTCATGAATTCAAGGGCCCCCTCCTCTTGAAGCTTCCCTCGACCAACAGCTTTACGTTGTTGAAGATGGTGGGAGGGAAGAAAGGGAATGGTCAGGAGGGCCAGCCACCCGAAGATACCAAGCCGCCCTTTAACTTTATCGGCATCCTGGATGTCAAGAGCAAGGAAGCATGGATGCAGGACGTCGCTTCGGAAGCCTATCAGAAAGAATTTTTCCCAAAATTCTTCTCCAACTGGGGTGCGGAATTTTACGCCATTGTCGGCGACGAAGTCTATCACGGGGAAAGCGAAGAATAGATTCGCAGAATGCCCAAGAATAGGCGGAAACCTTACGAAAAGGGGGAGGTTGAAACAATGTATTTGGAACATTTGCTGACGGAGGAGCAGAAGGCCATCCGGGAGATGATCAGGAAATTTGTGGACAAAGAAGTCATGCCCATTAGGGAGGCTCTGGAAAAGGATTACAGTCTCTTTGAAGGACTACTTCAGAAACTGGTCGATCTGGGGATTCAAAAAGGAGGATGCCCGCAGCAGTATGGGGGGACCGGCCCGTATCCTATGATGACACGGGGAATCATACAGTCGGAACTGGCCAGGGGCGACGCAGGATTGGCCATGGTCACCGGGATGAACGCGGGGGAGTTCCTGATGCCCGCCCTGCACATGGGAAACAAGACAGTACTGGACCGCTTCGCTCCCGCCTTTTGCGGGGACAAGGTCTGCTACGGCTGTTTGGCCATGACGGATTCAGCCGGCGGTGCGGATACAGAGAATCCCCTGCTCCGGGGAAGAGGTATTTCGACCAGGACCAAGCTGGAGGGGGACGAATGGGTCATCAATGGGAGTAAGTCTTGGCCGACCAATGCGGGCCTTGCCAGCCTCTATCTGACTGTGTGCAATACCGACCCCGATGCGGGCGACGACGGGATTGCCATCATCTATGTCCCTGAAGGCGCCGAGGGTCTTTCCTTTGGCAAACCAGAGACCAAGATGGGCTTCAAGACCTCAGTCAACGCCAGCATTTTCTTCGACAACGTCCGGGTGCCCAAGGATTATCGGCTGGCTGGACCCGGCAAGGACGCCACCTTCTATTATGGAGGGATCATGGGGCTTGCGCAATGGGTATCAGCATGCCTCTCCCTTGGGATCGCCAGGGGCGCCTTTGACATAGCCATGGAATACACCAAGGAACGAAAGAGCGGCGGCAAGCCGGTCAGGGAGTGGAGCATGGCGGCGGGCATTCTGGCCGAGATGGCCCTCCGGATTGAAATTATGGAAAACAATGTGTTTACCCTTGCCTACATGTATGATCACCCGGATCAGTACGGCTCCCCTTTGACGAAAAAGATGATCTCCAAGGGATCTGCCATAAGGATCTATGCCTCAGAGTCTTGCGTGTGGATTGCCAACCATGCGCTGCAGTTGATGGGTTCGAATGGGCTCTCGCCCGAGTATCATCTGGAGAAGTACCTGCGAGATGCCCTTGTCACCCAACTCTACCTGGGTGGGATGCAGGTGGTCAAATATCGGATCGTCCAGGGGTATTATGACTACTACGTCCAGTAGGGAATCATTGTTTGCACTAGTTCTCTCTCGTCGAATACAGGGGGGGTCCAGAAGGGACCCTTCCCCTTGCGCATAAAGACGGTTTATTGTAGAGGCTTTAAGGAGGATTTAGCTCGATTCTTGAGGAAGATGTTCGATCGTGGAAGTCGTTTCATAAGGGCTTTGCAGGCCAGTCCTCCTCCCTGAAATGCGGGCCGGCCATGGAGGTGAACTGAACGGGTCAGGTCTCCGCTTCACTCATGTTGATAGAGGCGAAAGGGATGTTTCATCAAAGGGGTAGAAGTCCTTTGGGATGCCCTTCCCTGACATCCCTGGTGCCTGTACCAAAATGCACATTCTGTGGGCCGTGCGGTATAAAGGTATGCTTTTTCTGGCGCGCCTGGGAGGACTCGAACCCCCGACCCGCGGATTAGAAGCCCGCTATCCGTTTTTTCAGTTGTCAAAACCCTTTATTTGAGGCTCCCTTATAGCATT
>JAFDHB010000029.1 GCA_019308985.1 Deltaproteobacteria bacterium
CCCTATTTGAAAAAACTCCATTATTACAGTTGCTTACATCATCGGCCTACACTTTTCCCCAGGGCGATGCTGCTAACCAGCTAAAATTATTCAAATATTAACCGGACACTAGTGCTCTCAACCCATATATGCACCACGAACCAGCGCCAGTAGTCGGCCAGGGTGAGGTGGGAGCCCTTGCCGTAGAAAAGCCCGAAGCCGAAAAAGGCGACCACCAGGATGGCGCTGAATAGGTAGAACCATATCAGGGCGGTAAACTCGTCATTGTGTTTCAGCTTGATGTGGTAGCCTACGGCCCGGTACACGATAACCAGCCATCCTATCAGACCGACAAAGAGCAGGATCTGCCAGATTCTCCCCAGCTCCAGGAATTCCCATCCCTGGTGCCCCAGCCAGAACCACAGGTTTCCGAGGTAGCCCTTGATTCCCAGTACCTCTCCTATGAGGCTGCCAAGGGCAACCAGGAGGATTGCGCCAAAGAGCAGTTCAACCAGGATTGCTTGTTTTCGTGGCTCCCTTCCCCCGATGATCGGGGCCAGGTATATGGCGGAGGCCACCCAGGTAGTGGCAATCCAGAAGACGGCCAGTTGCAGATGCCAGCTCTCGGCCCAGCTATAGGGTATGAGCTTGGAAACCAGGGGAAGCCAGAAGCTAGCGGGATGGACCGTATAATGGGCCATTAGTCCGCCAACCACGGTTTGAAGCAGAAACAACAGGATTACCACGAGGAAAAACTTTGCTGCTTTCAGCTGGCTCGGTGTAAGCGGCATATCAATGAGCTTCTCCGACAGCGCCACACCCTTCGTAGCTCCATACCACAGACCATAGTGGTGGACCATAAAGATAAAAATACCTAAAACCACCAGGAGGGCGAATATGCCTCCAATGGACCAAAAATAGGTTTGCGTGGTCGCAATGTTGCCCACCAACCTGTCAGGAGGCCAATTGTTGATGGCTTCGTAAAAAGTCTGAAAGTGCTCATTTCTGTCATTCCTGCCCCGCATCTCAAGTGCGGGATAAACTCCAGCAGGAATCCGGTAATTTCAAGATCTTCTGGATGCCCCCGGATCGCAGTCCGGGGCAGGCTTATCAAGTCCGGCATGACGCTTTTGGGACTTTTTACGAGGTCATCACTATTAGGCTGAACAACTTTCTTTATTCTCTAGGATACTGGAGTGCTTTTCACAGAAGGCTTTTGAGGAGGGTTCTGAAATAGGTTGTTGTGTCATCGCTTGTCCAGCCGCGCGGTCCAATCGAGCGCCATCCCTGATGAGGAAAACAGGTTCATTGATAGCCTTCCATCTGCTCGGAGTACGACCTCTGACAATAATCCTTAAACTCCTCCCGGCTTAAGCTCGACACCTTGTCATAGAGTGCGGTAATGAACGCCTTCGACAACTTTACCTTCTCCCTGGAAAAAACGGACTCATTGTTTCTTAGGATTCTCAAATACTCTATACCTGAACTCAAAATAAATCTTATGAAATAATCATAGGAATCATTACCCGTGGGGATATGGGCGTAGTACTCGATCGCGCGGGGCATATCCTTTTTGAGCGTTTCATAAGCCATCCTGTTCAAAACTTTGATCTTCTCACCCTCAAAATCAAAGTAGCTTTGAGGCCAAAAAGATCGCCCCCTTTCACCATTATCCTCCGCAAAGTCCCTGATTATGTTGAGTTTTTGCAGAAACAGGCCAAAAGGTACGGCCCTACGACGCAGGTTCAAATAGGTCTCTTCACATATGTTGCTGCCCCTGATTCTCAATAAGTCCGTCAGGTAGAGACCAACGGTACCCGCCACGTAATAACAATATTCATTAAGATCCTCCAATGTTAAGATCTCCCTTGTAAGAAACTCGCACATACCCGTGGCCATCTCTACCGTCCACTTTTTTGACAGGCCCTTTTCCTCATCCGGCAGGGTATTGTAAAGACCAATAGTAGCCTCGTAGTTCTTGAAAACAAATGCCTCTTCGGGAGGTGTGACCTGAAGCATGCGCTTCCGTACTTTAGGAGAAAACTTGTCTCGTTTCAGATATTCGCAAAATTTCTGGATCAGGTCTCTTTTTTCACCAGGTGCCAGACCATTGGAATCTTCTATGGTATCAATAGCCTTGTTAAGGTTATATTGAACCATGACAGGAATCTTGAAGCGGTTATCCAGGTTAAGGATGGGTATCGCAAAACTCCGAGACTGCTTAGCAAGGGATTCTTCGTTGGCCCTGATCCACTTATTCAAGTTGGAATTCTCCATTTTCACCCTATCATCCACCACACCCGTAACAGCACTGTTCCGGTCGAGCACAAGATTTAGAAGGTTTCGACAAATTAACAAGGGAGATTATCTCATGTCTAGAGAGCACATCTCCGACAATCCCCTTCCCCGAGCTCGCTCAAGGAGAGCGTAACAGCAACCGTGGCACTAACGAGAGGATGATAGCACGTACCCTGCCAAAGAGAAGACAAAGGCGTTATTCAGATACGTGTTTCTCAGAGAGGACATCCCCCCTCCTATAACTCGCCCTTACTGTGGTCTTTATACCACCCCGTACGTTAAAATCACCGACTATTTCTACCCTTATGGGGTCGCACGCCCTCACTAAATCATCCAAAATCTTGTTTACGACATGTTCATGAAATATGCCGACGTTTCGGTAAAAGAAGATGTACTCCTTGAGGGATTTCAGCTCGATACATTTCTTACCGGGAATATAGCGAATTGTGATCGTCGCAAAGTCGGGCAAGCCTGTCTTTGGGCAGATACAGGTGAATTCCGGTATGGACATCTCAATGGTGTATTCTCTATCACTGTATTGATTCGTCCACGTATCTATTTCCGGGGTCTTCAGATTGCGAATACTGTCCTGAAGTCCTTCATAATTCCCCTTTTTCATACCCAAAGTTCCTTCAAGATTTCGGCAGGAATCTAAGTTCGGCCTATTGCTGCTATAAAAATATCTTGCCTCTTGACCTAAGTCAATGAAAAGAGTGGCGGTCCGGTTTTAGATATTCCTGAAAACTGAAAAAAGGACGATATTTCAAGATATCCCGGAGATCACCACGGGAAATCAGCACACAGGGTACCACGCCAGCAATGACTCAGGGATCGCCCCACGAACTGTTGAGGTTCTTAGGCGCAGGATCTTTCTATACCGACTCTCACGAAATAGACGTGACATTTCAGGCGACTCATTCATCTCTTCTCCTTGGAATCATCGCCCCGGGATTCTGTCCGGGCTTATGGGGAATCCTGCTATGGGTACGGCCACATGGGGAATCCCAAATAAACGGCAAAGGCTAGAATGAGACACAACTGGCAGAATTGCTGGGAGTTCATGGAATGCGGAAGAGAGCCGGGCGGAGCTAGAGCAGCTCAGCTCGGTATCTGCCCTGCGGCAATAGATGGTACCTTTGATGGGATAAATTCGGGAAAGATCGCGGGCAGAGTCTGTTGGGCTGTCGCAGGCACATTCTGCGGCGGAGAAGCGCAGGGAACATTCGCCGAAAAACGGGCATCCTGTGTTACGTGCGATTTTTTCAAGAAGGTTCAAGAGGAAGAAGAAACAAACAGTGCCGAGACAAAATTCTTGAGTTTACTCTCCCACGATGAAAAAAGTTCCATATTGAAGGCAATGACCTACAAGCATATAAAGGCTGGTGAGAGATTCCTGGTTCAAGGGGAGGTCGCGCCCTCGGCCTATATCATTCAAAGGGGATCTTGCCTGGTCCTGGTGGAGAAAGAAGGGGAGCTTTACCCTGTTGGGCACAGGGGAAAGGGGGATATTGTTGGAGAGTTGACCCTTCTGACCGGAGAACCACAAAACGCCCATGTGGAGGCTGAAACGGACCTGGAAGTATGGGTCCTGACCAAGGATCAATTCCAGGATCTCTCAAGCAGGGATAAGGACGGTTAGAGAAAACCAGGAGTTGGTACAGGAAATGGCAGATCTACTATCTTAGCCCCTTGTAACCTTCGCCGCTTGCTGAAACTTCGGCCTTTTAGTTGAAACAGGCCCACTCGGTTTGGTCTTAAGAAGGTCTAAGGATCCATTGCCTGGGAAAAACTTTCGTACCGAGTGGGCCTGGGGTACTTTACGATGGCCTATGCCGCCATTTTCGCCTTGCTCAGGAGCTCACCCCTCGCACTGATGATTACCTTCTCGATGGGGACCTTTCTCCCTGCCAGCTCCATGCCCCTCTCAACTATCAGGGGCAATCCCTGGCAGCAGGGGACCTCCATCACCACTACCGTAACGCTCTTAATATCCGCAGTCTTGAAGATGGCAGCAAACTTTTCTATGTACTCCTGCTGGTCATCGAACTTGGGGCACCCCACCATAACGGCCTTGCCTCTCAGGAAATCCTGGTGGAAATTCGGATATGCCACAGGAGTGCAGTCCGCCGCCACCAGGAGGTCAGCACCCTTGAGAAAGGGGGCGGTCGGGGGAACCAGTTTGATCTGTACCGGCCAATGGGACAATTCCGACTGGGCCCTCGATTGAGGCCCACTTTCACTCACACCCTGGGAAGGCCCATGCTGCCCGAAAGATTTCAACTGGGTGGAAGGGCACCCACAGGGCAAGGTCTCTTCTTCCTGCTTTTGCTCCACAGCCGAGGACTTCAAGTACTCTTCCACTGCCTCTTCGTCGAATTCCTCGGCCTCTCTCTCTACAACCTGGAGTGCACCCGTGGGACAATCACCCAGGCACGCGCCAAGGCCATCGCAATATATCTCTGATACCAGTCTTGCCTTGCCATCAACTATCTGCAAGGCCCCCTCCGCGCATGAGGGGACACAAAGTCCGCATCCGTCACAGAGGTCTTCGTTAATCTCTATGATATTCCTCTTTACTTTCATGATATTCTCCTCTCCAAAAATGTTATTGCAAATTTCCCGATCCCCAAGGCCTCAAAATGCCTCAGGTTATCCCTGTAATTCGTTATCTTCTATACACACGGACATAAATTCTTGCGCATGGCGGCAGTGTCGGGATTATAGATGATAGCGAGTTAGGGTCAAGCATGCGCAGTTATTTATGACCGTGTGTATAATAACACCTCAGCTGCCAACCTCTTCCCGCTTTCGGTCAGAAACAACTCGTCGATCTTCACACTCAAAGATTCCCTGTCGGGCGGATCCTTCTTGTATTTTTCTTCCAGGTTCACTATGAGATCCGCGTCATACACGCTCTTGAAGTTGATATTGTCATCAGGGCGGGGGTGGTGGTGGTGACCGACTATGTCGCATACCTCGTCGATAAGTTCTTCCCTCGTCCCAAGGCTGCTCAGGATCTCCCTGGCAATGGGAGGGCCTTCCATTTCCTGACACTTGGCGGCCGTGCTCTGATACTTCCTCTCGGCCTCCTTGATCCCTATGTCATGGAGATAGGCGGCAGTCAGGATAACGGCGAGGTTCCCCCCCTCATTCTTCCCGATCTTCTCCGCATACCTTGCCACCCGGGTAGCATGCCCGATGCGCTTGAAGTCCTGTTTAAAGTAGCGCTTCATTTCGATTGCCACCCTGTCCTTCAGGAGGTCTTCCTTTTGGGCGATAAGCTCCGCTGGGAGATCCCCGATGCACTGCTCTGCGTACTGGCAATATGCTGCACAGCCGAAATCCATACTGGGGTTCAGGAAGCGATGCCCGCAATTCCTGCACCTGCGTGTTGTATCGTCTTTGAAAAACTCCACCTCGTGTCCACATTCGGGACATTTCGCCTCGAATATGGCTCCTGGCTTCCAATACCTACTATCCTGACCGGGGCATTTCATGGCGATCCCCCCTTCCTTTTATGCCTTCCATGTTTCCTAAATTGTTGAGATCCATATTTTTCGACTCCATTAAACCATATACTCTTTGGCCTGTCTTTGACCTAGGTCAAAAGGCCGTTCACTCAAAGCCTGTTATTCATTTTTTCCAAGAATAAAGCAATCTTTCTGCACATGTCCTTGACCTAGGTCAACAACGAGCCCTCCCAGGGTACTTTCTGGGTATCCATGGGAGACTGCGCCGAACTTCGCTCCCACCCACTCCAGAGCTTGGGCGCGGCTCGCCACTGCGTTCAACCCCGTAGCAGGCTACCGGATGTCCTAGCGAAGGTCTTTTTCTTTTCTGGTTGAAAGAACAGGGCATGTATGAAATAAACAGGGAAACAACATTTCATAGTATTATTATCTAGATTATGAGCCCCTACGAACATTTTTTCTGGAACTACGCATTATTCTACCACAGGTCCTGGGCATGGAAAGTTGGACTCGGCGGCCTCTTCCCCGATCTCGTCTACCTTTTCGGGTTTATTCCGCGAATTTTCCAATACGGCAGTTTTATAGAATGGATGCAAGACCCTTTCTGGGATGTTCTGTGGAACTCTCCCACCGCCAAATCCGTGCATTCCTTTCTGGTCTGGGGGCTTGTCTCTATCGTTACTTTCTCTGTCTTTAGGAAAAACTCGTTTAGAATCATTTATCCTTTCTTCCTGGGCTGGGGGCTCCACATAGCCTCCGATGCCCTCACCCATGTGAGCGACGGCTATGCCCTGTTTTATCCTCTCTCTGATTTCCGCTTCCCAGCCCCGGTCTCTTACTGGCAGAAGGAGTTCCATGCAAAAGAATACTTCTGGATAAGCCATACCCTGATGGCCTGCATGCTTCTCATCTGGTCCATAGGGAAATTGAGACACTTCTTGAAACGACGCAGCTAGCCCTCGGACCTTTTCCCTTCGGAAGAACCCGAAATGATGCCTCAGGGGCCGAATCAAGAAGCCATTGTCCATGGCGTCCGATAATTTCCGTTGATCTCCTCCCCGCCTGATGCTATGCATGGGAAAACAAAGACCATCAAGTAAAGAGAGGGGTGACATCCACATGGAGCAAAAGGCAGTCCAGGACTACTACCCTGAAGAATTCAGCCATTGTTATGGATGTGGAAGACTGAACGAGCACGGGCTTCATATTAAGAGTTACTGGGACGGGGAAGAGAGCGTTGCCACCTTCCTTCCGAAACCCTATCACATGGCTGTCCCCGGCTTCGTGTACGGTGGCCTGATTGCTTCAATCATAGATTGTCACGGCACGGGCACGGCTGCCGCCGCTACTTACCAGGCGGAGGGGAGGGAAATGGGAACCGACCCTCCACTGCGTTTTGTCACCGCGTCTCTTCACGTGGATTTTCTTGCCCCCACGCCCCTCAGTGTACCACTTGAAGTCCGTGGCAGGGTCAAGGAGATAAAGGGTAAGAAGGTGGTGGTCGATATCACCTTGACCGCGGGGGGGAAAATATGCGCCCGAGGCGAGGTCGTGGCTGTCCAGATGCCCAAGAATATGATGGAATCCTGAGAATTCGACCTCTTCCCGGCCAGTGAGAAGGACGCGCCCGGCACGATTCAGCAGAACATCTTATGGCCCCTTATTGAGAAGCGCGGCCCTGCTGAGAAACACCTTAGGCCTCTCAACAAGAAGGAACCCAACGTTTTGAGCTTTTTGGATGGTTTTCTCAAATTTCCTCTTTGACACATGGAATGAAGGCTCTACCACAAGCAGTTGCCCCTGGGGTTTGAGTGATTGCCCTATCTCTCCAAAAAAACGTTCTTGATCCGGGACTTCGTGGAGCATATAAAAGGCAAGGGCGAAATCAACTTCCCAGGAGACGTTTATCCTGTCCTCTTCGCACCTGGTCAGTATAATCCGTTCCTCCAAATCCGTNNNCCCGAGCTTTTGAAGCATCCCTTCCTGTAAATCAACAGCAATGACGCGCCCTGCCCTGCCGACCATTCGGGCCATCTCGATCGTGAAAAAGCCCGGGCCGCAACCCACATCCGCCACCGTCATCCCTTCTGCGACAAACGGTCCCAGTATCTTCCGGGGATTCTGAAACCACATTCGAATCCTGCTATCGAGATACCCGCTCTTGTCAGCAGGATAAACGCTGTCTTTCTCTTTTTCCATCGAGCATATTTTTTCTATCATGGGGCAAAGGGTAATGCCTATGGGGCGTGATGGTTAACATGCTCTTTGTAGACAACCGGGTTTGAAGTTAATTTCTCTCTTCTTGAGGACAAAGAACTAGTCAAGATCCAGCTTCGTCTTACACTGATTACACCTGACGACACCCCTGAACAATTTGTTGCCGCATTCCGGGCAGATATAGCGGACTTCCTCATCCTTGATCCACTTTTCGGTACCGACTTCACGCCAATAGGGGATAGCCCGCAGGATCACTTTCTTGCCTACGGTCATGGGAAAATCTTCAATGTACCCGCAGGGGAACTCCTCGCACTGATGGCAGCCAAGGTAGCCTTTTTCGGTTGTGCAGTGTCTGATCTCACACTGTCTGCAATGCATGAACAGTTCATCTGATCTGCACCCCTTGCACTTGATGTCCTTTATTGTCAAGCCTTCGCTGTTGGGCAATGTGCCTTTTCCTGGAACCTCTCCCTTGTAAAGACCCAACAGCCGCTCCTTGAATTTCTGATTATTGTCACGGTGGGCAATGTAGATGGCACATACTCCACAATAAAGACCACAGGGAGAAATCAAGGCCGGATCTATAGTCATGGTTCCTATAACCTCCTTCATTTTTCATTTTCCCACGAATGAAACCTGTATGCAACGGACAAAATAGAGCCGCGAAGCATATGAAGACCGCGATGAGGGATACGGATAATTAGGCCTTGTAGCCTACGGGCATTATGAGCAAGGGCTCATGAGTTTTGGGAATCCCCATGACATTGATGATACCAGCGTCATTGAACGCCCCTACGATTCCGGCCTTCAGACCCAGTGCCTCCGCCTGGAGGAAGATGTTCTGTCCAACGTGCCCTGCCTCGATCAACGCATACCTTACTCCCCTGTCACCATATTTGGAGCAGATCCTGGCGTACTCTGCCGTTATCACCAGGTTGAGCGGAGCCTGGGCCATCCACATTTGATAAAGTGATGCATTGGCTATTCCCTCTCTTTTGTCCCCAGGGACTACCAGCTCAATCTCGTGATCCGATGGAACATAGTGGTAGATCCCGCCATCAAGCCCTTCCACCCCCCTCTCTCCCACCACAGCATAGAGATCTATGGGATAAAGAGCTCCCCCTGAAGGAGCAGCCCTTTTGAAACCGTACTCCTCTGTTACTCCCTGGGCTGCAAAAAGGAGCTGGGAGAACTGCTCCCTTTTGATGTATCTGGAGCTGAAAGATCGAACCGTTCTTCGGCTCTTGATGGCCTTTTCAACGGAGACATTTCCTTCTTGCTTTGGCTTGGGAAGGATCATGACGCCCTCCTTTCTATCTTGTCCTATCAAGAACCTCTAGGGGGCCATACTGGAATAAATAATTGGAACAGAGGCCTGGTCAGAAATGCAAGTTTCAGCCACGCCTTCTACCTTGCCCTCTCTGTCATAATCCCAAAATCCTGTTCAGAGATCAACAGTATATGGATTCAAGAAGATACTTACTAGATGATTCTTGAAGGCATTTGCTGTATCTTAGACCCAGGTTATCCCATTTCTGAATAAAAGGGGGCGAGGGCCATGAAAGTGATCTTCCATGAGGCGTTTTACCAGGTGTATGCCAGTGACCCGGCGGCAAGGGAAGGCCGCATGGAGGCCATAATGAAGGTGGTGGGCCAGGCCGTGGAGCTGGTTGTGCCCGTTCCTGCAGCCGTAGAGCAGATCAGGGCGGTTCATACCGAGTCCCACATTGAAAGGGTAAAAGCCCAAGGCGTCTATGATGTGGCCGCACTTGCCGCAGGAGGGGCTATCATGGCAGCCGAGATCGGCCTCAAAGAGCCGTGCTTCGGCCTAATCCGGCCGCCCGGCCACCATGCTTCCTCTGATTCTGCCTGGGGTTTCTGCTACTTCAACAATATGGCCATTGCCATTGAACATCTAAAGAGACACCGAAGGATCAGCACTGCCTACGTGCTTGACATTGATCTTCACTTTGGCGATGGCACCGTCAACATACTCGGCGACAAGGCATATGTGACCGTCTGCAATGTTTCAGCCCACAGCCGTGACGAATACCTTGAGGAAGTCAGGGAGGAGATGGAAGGCTGTGATGTGGGGATAATAGGGATTTCAGCAGGATTCGACAACCACGAGGATGACTGGGGTGGAACACTCAGGACCGATGATTACCGAGAGATCGGCCGCATGGTAAAGGCTGCGGCGACCAGGTCCAAGGGGGGATGTTTCGCCATACTTGAGGGGGGATACAATCACCAGGTCCTGGGGCATAATGTCCTGGCCTTGATAAGTGGCCTATCAGATCCAGCTTAGAAGTAAAACACAGTGAGAATGGAGTCAACTCTTGCATTTCTGCCTGGTTTACCTTTCTGGTCCTGGGTCCTGTTGGGTCCGTCCTGGGTCCTTGGGTCCCCGTGCACGGGTCCTGCCGGGTCCTGGGTCGGACCGACCTAGCTTTAGAAATTCCTTCTTGTGACAGCGGTGGGTCAGGTGCCAAACATAGCCGGGGATGTAATACCGATTGGCCCTAGGCATTTTCATAGCCCCTTTCTTAAAAGGCCCATTTGCTGGGTAATAATAGCATCCTAAGCCCCAAAACAGGGTGCTTTTCGTATAAATCCTTCAGCATTCCATGCTCTTGTCTGGGTCCGACCGGGGACCAAGGGTACCGGGGACCAAGGGGGACCAAGGGGGGACCAAGGGGTCCGACCGGGGACCAGGGGGGACCAGGGGACCAGACGGGGACCAGCAGTTCCGGCGACCAGCAGGTTCTCCCAGGTCTGGATAACCTTGTTTGTTTCAGGGTGGAACATCAAGGGGGGCCTCGCACTTTCTGTTTGCCGAAGGATTCAATTCTTGTATGCAGGAGTTAGGGCTCGACCCTCTACTCGTAATGGGTCCACATTCTAATAACTTTGAGGGCTTTCTCCTTGTTTAGAATCTCGTAAACTAATCGATGTTGAATGTTGATGCGGCGAGAGTAAGCTCCGGCTAGGTCACCAATAAGTTTTTCGAATGGAGGTGGAGCCTGGCAAGGATTTTCTCGGAGTATATCAAGCAAGCGTTCGGCTCTGGAACGAAGTCCGGCGGCAGCCAATTTTTTCGCATCTTTCTGCGCCTGTTTAGTGAAGACAACTCGCCATTTCACCAATCAAGATCCTCTGCGCACTCCTCAAGGGGCGTCTTTAAACCTTCTCTGATCGACTCTCGCATCCCAGGAATAGACAGGAGATAGAGTGTCTCCTGCACTGCTCTCCAATCGTCCTCGGAAATAAGTACCGCATTTGCCCGCTTGCCGGTGATGACAATCGGCTCATGAGAAGACGCAGCTTGATCTATCAAGCGATAGAGCTTGGAACGTGCTTCTGTTGCTGTAATAGTAGGCATGAACTTCCTCCCAATTTAACGACAAAATAAAGCATACGCCATTGCGTACGCTTTGTCAAGTCAATTTCCAAGAGGCCTAATCATTCTTGACGGCTTATACCAGCCGGTCGGCGGCAGGAGGTAGAGGTGGCCCCGTTCTCTAGGGCTCCTGGATGCATTTGACAATGGCTCGGCTCCAGGCTACAAGGATAATAGCAAAAGAATGTTGCTCCTATAGGGAGAGGAGGGGATCGCAACTGAAAGTTGCTCCTACAAGAGGGACTAGGGAGATTGTGGCAGGATGCGGCTACCACAGGGGGGATTCGCAACTAAAAGTTGCTCCTACAGAGGAGAGACAGGAGATCGCGATGGGATGGCGACCCTAAGGCAGAGAATCGCAAGTCGAACTTGCTCCTACAGGGGAGATGAAAGCAAAAGGGGAAAAACCGCAGAAATGTTGATGCTCGTTACTCGCCATTTGTTGCTTTCCTTTGCTTCCAACCTAGCACCTCCAGCCTCCAACGTCCTCGGATCGCCGACAGCATGTTGCTCCTACAAGGGAGAGCCGGAATCATCGGCTGGCTGTTTGGGGCGGATGAAGATGATCTTGTACTTGTCCTCGGAGCCTTCGAAGCAAATCCTGCACTCTTTCTGTTCATTACTCCCGCTACTCCCGCAGGTTTCGCACTCTGTCTCCTTAGGGAGTGGTTCCAGGTGTACCTCGAATCCTGCATCCTGATAGACCTTCACCGCTTCTCTCAACCGCGGTTCGTCGGCAATGAAACGTCTTGCCCAGCCTTGCCTCTCAAGAGACTCAAACCTCTTTGTTGTTTTGTTCATCTAGCCTGGTCTCTCAACAGGAATGTGGTCTTACCCGATAGCACTTTCATCGCACTATCTTCTTTCTCACGGCCTATGAATTGTTTGGGATCAAGGTATCTAACCTGAAATTCCAGGTTGCCCCTCGATCCCTTCCATTCCAGGTCCTTGGGGTATTCTCGAAGTCTCCCCAGAGACCCCCGGGGGTCATTCGCCATATCCACGATTATGGATCGCAGCTTCCCCAATTGATCATTGCTTCTAATGCCTTCCTTGAACTCCCGCATGTCTTCAAGATTTAGATTTGAGAGATCCGGCCACCTAAAGCTCACCGGGTTTTCACCGCCGGCATTGCCCGATCCTCCGTGCTCACTGTACATCTCGGACAGGTACTCCAGGACAGCAGGATCCGTTGTGAGCAAGAAATCCGCCTCCTTCAAGTATCCTCCAAAAAGCCTGACCCACGCCTCCAGCACCAGAGCTATGTTGTATGCCCCACCTGGTGGCCCGTCGGCAAACCGGGGGATATCATCAAAGAGGTCCTTGAGCTCGGATTCATCCTCCAGCACACCTTCGAGCGGGGACTTCCTCTCTTTCAATCTCTGGAGGGCCTGGTCCGCTTCTTGTCTCTGTTCCTCCAGCTCCCGGGCAAGATGAAGTACCATGTGCCACCTGAGGGTGAGATTCTCCTGCGTTGCGGACTGACGTTCCTTGCCCATGCTTTGGAGGGATTTCCTGATTTCCCAGGTGGTCTCTTCTCCCCAGGCCATGTCCTGGTTCGCCTTGAGGAAATCCACGTAGCCCTTGTCCGCGTGCTGGGCGATCCAGCCCTTGTATTCGGCCAAGAGGTGCAAGAATTTATCGCCCGGTTTGAGGGATTCGGGAGGGTACCTCACCTCTATTGCGTCTATTTTTTTCAGATGCCCTGGAAGTTCACTGTACCAGGGTTCAAAGATGATGATACGATCAAAGAGGGACAATACTTTCTTTGCCGCCTCTTCACTTAGACATGAGTGGGGAAAGATAATAGCTGTCAGATCATCCATATCCCTGTTGGCGATATAATCAGTCCTCCTGGAGTTCCTTTATGTTTGCAAAGTAGTCCAGGGACTCCGGGTTCCTAAGGGCATCCCGGTTCAATACCTCCTGGCCCTGGATCACCTTCTTGACGGCCAGTTCCACCTTTTTCATGTTAAGTGTATAGGGGATATCAGGCACCTCTATTATCTTCGCAGGCACATGGCGGGGAGAGGCATTGGTCCTGATGGTATGGGCGATCTTCTTCTTGAGATCATCAGTCAACTTGTACCCCTCGGCCATCTTCACAAAGAGGATCACCCTGACGTCGTTCTTCCAGTCCTGACCCACTACCAGGCTATCCTCTATCTCTTCCAACTGTTCCACCTGGCGGTAGATCTCCGCCGTCCCTATTCTCACGCCACCGGGGTTCAGGGTTGCATCAGACCTGCCGTAGATGATCACCCCGCCCCTGTCGTTGATCTCTATGTAGTCTCCGTGTCTCCAGACGTTCGGATAGACATCAAAGTAGGCGGAGATGTATTTCTTGTTGTCCGGGTCGTCCCAGAAATAGATGGGCATGGAAGGGGCGGCGGCCGTGCATACCAGCTCACCCTGCTGGTTGATCACTGAATTGCCCTTCTCGTCAAAGGCCTCCACCTTCACCCCCAGGCCCCTGCACTGAAGCTCCCCCGCGTACACCGGGCCCATGGGATTACCCAGGGCAAAGCATCCGTTTATGTCAGACCCCCCTGATATGGAAGCCAACTGGATATCCTCCTTCACCTCCCTGTATATGTATTCAAAACCCTCCACGGACAGGGGAGAACCCGTGGAAAGCACCGCCCGCAAGGAACTCAGGTCATACTCCTTTCCGGGCCTGAGACCGGAATTTTGAAGGGCTGATATATATCCGGCACTGGTGCCGAATACGGTCATCCGTTCATCCTGGACAAGCTTCCACAACACACCGGGGTCTGGATGGAAGGGATTTCCATCATAGAGAATAATGGTGGCACCTACGCCGAGAGACGCCACGAGCCAGTTCCACATCATCCAGCCACAGGTGGTAAAGTAGAAAATTTGATCCCCCCTCTTGAGGTCCGTATGGAGGATCAACTCCTTAAGCTGGTTTATCAGTACCCCGCCCGCGCTCTGCACCATGCACTTGGGAAGACCTGTCGTACCGGAGGTAAACATGATGTAGAGCGGATGCATAAAGGGCAACTGTCTGAAATCTATCTCAAGGCCTTCGTCATTTGACCTGAAATCTTCGTAATGCACGGATTTGGGCAAGGACCCTATTTCCGGCTCCTCCTCGGTAAAAGGAATCACCACCACCTTCTCTATTGAAGGCAACTCCTTTAGTATCTCCCTGATCCTCTCAAGGGAGTCAAAGACCTTCCCCTTGAAACAATATCCGTCGGCGGTAAACAACACCCTCGGCCTTATCTGGCCTAATCGGTCCAGCACACCCTTTTTGCCAAAATCAGGGGAACAGGAACACCAGATGGCCCCAAGGCTCGTGGCAGCCAGCATGGCTATCACCGCCTCGGGTATGTTGGGCACAAACCCCGCAATCCGATCCCCCGGCTCAATACCAAACTCTTTCAGGGACTTGGCTACCCTGGCCACATCCTGGTACAACTCCCTGAAGGTGAGCTTCCTGGAAGGGCCTATCTCCCCCTTGAATATGATGGCCACCTCATCATCCCTGTACCTGAGCAGGTTCTCCGCGAAATTGAGTTCAGCACCCGAAAACCATTTCGCCCCAGGCATCTTGAACACATCGTCTACCACCTCATCATAGGGCTTTGACGCCCTGATCTCAGCAAATTCCCACATGGAGGCCCAAAAATCAGGGATGTTTTCCACGGACCACCGGTACAGCTCCTCGTATTCCTTGAAATCTCGGCCAAATCGTTCATTGATGAACTGCATGAATCGGTACATGTTGCTCGCTTTTATTCGATCCTCGGAAGGACGCCAAAGTACTTTTTCCATGTCTACCTCCCTCTTTTTGAAAATGCATTTTCATTCAGGCACCCAAAAAAAATTCCCAATTGCCTGATTTCTTTACCACAAGTCTCTGTGAAAAGACAAGCTCCATCAGCGAGCAACACGTAAGACCTTAACCTATGCTAGTCCCTTTTCACCCCTCTTTCACTCCTGTTTAATGCGCAAGGACCCATTATAGTCATGCTTTCGTAAAAGCCCTGGATGTAAGTTGAGTTTGCGAAGTCCTGCCTTCGGGGGCGATCAACTCTTTTGAACCTAGATCTTAGAGGTCATTTCTGTTCCATCTGAAAATTCCCTGCACCGGCACCCCGGACTCGATAAGCATGCCCCGGATCCCTGTCAAGAGGTTCAGGAACATCTCCCTGGATTCCCCGGTCAAGCCGGGGAATGACGACTTCGGTTCTTCTCCACCGCAACAAATGTCATCCGCGCAATGTATATATGATGAAGGCTTTCAGCCAAGCCCATAGGGGGACGGCACAGTCAGATTCCCATTACCACGTCCAAAGGCGTGGGTTTCCGCTTCGGAGTGACAACCCGCGCCCGGGGATTTGCTTTAAGGACCCGGCAGCCAAAGAGGTCTTGCCCGTTTTTTCAAGATCATATCTCAAAAAAATCCCACCGCACATTGCGCAACGCAAGATTTGGTGGTTGCTCCCATGAACCCCGGGGAATCTTCTGGAAATTCATCAAACTCCAAATCTTGGGTTGCCACCCCTTCACGAAATAGATATGGTCTTGAAAAATTGGGCAACACCGGATTGGGACGACCTTTTACGGCAAAGCTGATTCTCTCTGACCTGGTCCTGAGGACCAGGGTTTCTATGTTCGACTAAGGAATCCCACCTTGGCCGGAAGGTATGGTTTTTGCGGGGGCATCAAGCCTTCTCGCTGAGGGATTTCACGGCCAGGTAAAGGGCCTGGGTCCCTGACCTTCCGTACCCCTGGGCCTTGACCGCGATGTAGAGCTGCTGGACCAGTGCCAGCCCCGGCAAGGAAAGCCCGACCGCGGCAGCTTCCTCCAGTGCTATCCCCATGTCCTTGATAAAGTGATCCACCATGAACCCGGGATTGAAATCGCCCCTGATTATACGAGGGCCAAGATTGTTTATGCTCCAAGAGCCGGCTGCCCCCTTCCCCACTATATCTATGACCGCCTGCTGATCAAGCCCCAGCTTCGCTGCATAGAGCAAAGATTCGCACACCGATATCATGGTCCCTGCGACGAGGATTTGGTTACACATCTTTGTGTGCTGGCCGGATCCAGCTTCTCCCATGTAAGAGATATTTTTTCCCATTAGCTCGAACAGGGGCAACACCTGATCAAAGACTTCTCTTTTGCCCCCCACCATTATGGCCAAGGTTCCTTCTCTGGCCCCGATGTCACCACCTGAAACCGGGGCGTCCAGGCTCTCCTTCCCCTTTTCCTCGGCTTTCTTTGAGATCAGCACGGCAAGGCTTGGTTTGCTCGTGGACATGTCCACCACAATCCCATAGGGGCCCTCCGCCTTAAATATCCCTCTGTCGCCAAAATAAACCTCTTCCACGTCCCTTGGAAATCCGATCATGGTGAACACTATCTCCGACTGTGCTGCCACATCCGCAGGCGAATCGCACCAAGAAGCACCCTTCTTGATCAGGGCCTCGGCTTTGTCTTTACTGCGGTTGAACACAAACAGCTCATGGCCTCCGTCCTGTATATGCCCAGCCATGGAGACACCCATAACGCCTGTACCTATCCATCCTATCTTCATCTCCCAAGACTCCTTTCCCTAAATGCTCAGTGTATTCCTGACTCTGAGGGCAGCAGTATTCCATTTTGGCCCATTCGTGTTGTGATGTCCACGACCTTTTGGCGAGGTTCCACGTGACGTGCAATTTTTCCTTGAACATTTAGCTGGCCTGTGAAATTGGATATAGTCGATTCTTTGGTCGAATTCACTCAATGAAGGGCTGTCTCATGGTCTTCGACAGCTTTGCCCACAAATATGACCAGTGGTTCTCCACGCCCCTCGGGGCCCATGTCGATCGCCTTGAAAAGGAGTTGACCTGGAGACTTGCTGACCCCAGGCCCGGTGAAAAGGTCCTTGACGTGGGCACCGGGACCGCCAATTACCTCATGAATCTTGCTCGAATGGGCCTGGACTGCACCGGTTTAGACATCGCTCGAAACATGCTGATATACGCCAGGCAGAAATGTTTGCGGGGAGGAATCACGGCCAAACTTGTCCTTGCCAGGTCCGAAGATCTTCCCTTTCCAAGGAGTCATTTTGACCTTGTTCTTTCCGTGACGGCACTGGAATTCTCCGAGGACCCGGTAGCATCGGTAAGAGAAATGAGAAGGGTGTGCAGGCCGGGGGGGCGGATCGTCATTGGGGTGCTGAACAGATGGAGCGTATGGGCGGCTCGTCGACGCATCCTGACATGGTTCAAGGAGACCATTTTTACCCACTGCCGCTTCTATAACTACCGTGAGATGCAAGCCCTCCTCGGCGACGTCAGCTGGGGCACCGCCGTTTTTGCCCCTCCAGGCTGCCCCTCCTGCCTATTACCCGTCTTTGAAAGATTGGAGCCTCTCTTCCAGAGGCTTCTGAAACCCTTTGGCGCCTACCTGGTTGGGGTAATGGAGGTGTAATTCTTTACACTGAGGTAAAGGATCCACCGTTCCACCATCCCCCACTAAGCCGAGCAGATTTTGCTCAATTGGTCTTGACAAAGACTTAAAAAGTATCTAACGTACCATATTATAGATATAAGTTTCATATTACGGAACAACCTATGAAATCTTTACAAAAGGCACTGGATATTATCGATATGGTCGCTGAAAGAGGGAGTGCCGGAATCAGGGACCTTTCAGCCTGGGCCGGTTTCCCCCCTGCCACCACACACAGGATCGTATCGACCTTGACGGAAAGACGTTACCTGGAACAGGACCCTCTTACGAAGAAATACTCCCTGTCTCTTCGCTTCTTGGAGCTGGGAAGCAAGGTCCAGCAGAAATTCAACCTTTTGCCTATTGCCAGACCCCAGATGGAAAGGCTGATGAGGGAGACCAGGGAAAGCGTCAACCTGGCGGTCAGGGATGGAGATGAGATGGTGTACCTGGAACAGGTCAGAAGCGATTATGCCCTGCTCCAGTTGTTTACCAGGCCAGGAGCAAGGGTCCATTTGTATAATACCGGTGTGGGCAAGCTTTTCCTGAGCCAGATGAGCCAGAAAGAACTTGGAGAATACCTGGCTCGCACCAGACTGGTCCCTCGAACCCCTAATACGATCACAGGCAGGGATGCCCTGAAAGATGAACTGGAAATCATCCGCAGCAGAGGATTCTCCGTGGATAACGAGGAATTCGAACAAGGAGTCAGGTGCGTGGCTTCGCTGGTATTCGATCACAGACACTTGCCCGTGGCGGCGATTTCCATTTCCGGGGCAGCGGTGCGTATCACGCCGGATGAAGTCCAACGCCTGGGACATCTGGTGAAGGAAGCTGCATTATCGATTTCCAGTAAATTGGGTTTTGAAACTTAATGTTTTCATCACACATACAATATCTAGAGGAGGACAATCATGCCTAAGATGACCGCAATGGACGCAGCAGCCAAAATACTTGAAAGCGAGGGGGTAAAGCATATTTTCGGGATACCTGGTGCCGGGATCCTTCCCTTTTACAGGGCTCTTCAAGATCTTGGGACCATAAAGCACATGGTCGCCAGGCACGAGGAAGGGGCGATCCACATGGCTGACGGTTATGCCAGGGCACTGGGCACAGTTGGCGTCTGCGCCGCGACATCAGGGCCGGGGGCCAGCAATTTCGTTACCGGGCTCTACACGGCCCAGGTGGACTCAATCCCCATTTTGGCAATCACCGGCCAGAACGTCAGGGCGCAATTGGGTAGGGAGGCCTTCCAGGCGGTGGACATCGCCGAAGTGGTCAAGCCGATTACCAAGAAATCTTACTGTGTAAAAGAGGGCGCCATGGTGCCATGGGTATTTCGCGAGGCGTTCAGGATCATGAGAGAAGGACGGCCTGGGCCGGTGCTCGTCGATCTGCCCCTGGACGTGCAGAAGGAAGAAATTGAATACGACCCTGAAGCAGATGCCCCACTGCCAATCTTCAGGGCCTCACCCAACAAGAAACAAATCTCAAAGGCGCTTGATATGCTCCTGGATGCAGAGAAACCCGTGATGTTGCTTGGCGGCGGAGTCATACTCGCTGATGCGTGTGAAGAATTCATCGCGGTGGCAGAGGCCCTTCAGATTCCTGTTGTGACCTCATACATGGGCAAGAGCGGTATACCCTGGAATCACCCCCTCATGGCCGGTCACGTGGGCATACAGTGTAATACACCTTCGGGCAATCATGTGTTCCTCAATTCCACCCTGGTCTTCGCTGTCGGGGTCAGGTTTAATGACCGTCACACAGGAGACGTAAAGGTTTACAAAGGTAACCGCAAGTTCATACACGTGGACGTGGACCCCGGGCAGCTCGGCAAGAATATTATGCCGGACCTGGGGATCTGTGCTGATGCCAAGCTTACCCTTCAGGCCATGCTTGATGAAATCAAGGCGCGCAAGATCAAACCAAAGCCTGCGAACATAGAGGTCGCAAAAATTCGCACCCGGATGGAAAGGAAGACCGATTATGACAATATTCCTATCAAGCCGCAGCGGGTCTTCAAGGAGATAAACGAATTCTTCGATGATGAGACCCTGTTCGTCACCTGCATTGGTTTGAACCAGATCTGGTCAGGGCAGTTGCAGAAGATATCCAAGCCTCGCCATTACCTGGATTGCGGTGGGGCAGGTCCCCTGGGCTGGGATTTGCCCGCCTCCATCGGCGCCAAGGTGGCAAGGCCGGACAAGCAAGTAGTGATGGTCGTAGGAGATTACGGGTTTCAATTCTGTATGGAGGAGCTTCCTGTAGCCGTCATGTACAACATACCTTTTGTCTGCATTGTACTGAACAACGGGTATCTGGGCCTGATTCGGCAGGCGGAGAAATACATTTATGATATGAACTACGAAGTACAGATATGGTATGATAGTTTGAAGATGGTGGAGAGTGCAGAGCAAGAGCAAGTAGCTGTCGCCGGCAAAGGGGTTTCCGGAGGCATATCGGTTGCTGGTCAAACCCGGCTTGAACCCGAAAACAGGGGACGAGGCTTCGACTTTGTCAAGTTTGCAGAGGCGTGCGGAACCATGGGAGAGAGGGTGACCGACCCCAATGACCTGAAGGCGGCCTTTCAGCGGGGGATTGACTCGGGTGTACCCTATATCATCGATGTCATCCTGGAGAGGGAGACCGACTGCTCTATGGGTGTTTCCATAGACGCCATCAAGGAATTCGAATAGTGATGCTTCCGCAAAAACCCCATCTCCCCGCGAGACGGGATCTAGCGAGCGGCGTTGCGCTGCATCCCTGCCCCGTTAAATGGGTGGTTGTGGTACTGAATCACAGATGGAGAACGGTCCGGAAATATCATGTGTTCAACAGTATCCTGATTTTGGTTTATTTAACGGGGTAAATCATTGCGGCGTACTCCTATGTACGCCTCATTCCTAAAGATTTGCGCGCCTTGCATCTGAAGTCTTTCCGAAAGCATCTGGATTTGAGGGTTTTTGCGAAATCATCGATAGTATGACGGATGCCCGGGGGTGATGTAATATCCCATCTGAATAACTACCTTGCTCCGGATGTAGACGGCCGGGCAAGGGCCAACTAAAATCTAGTTTCGCATACTCATTACGATTTCGAGGAGGAAAAGGGCTATGACGGATCTAAAAGAAAGGGCTTCGGCAGTACTGAAGGAGTTTAAGGGAGAAAACTATGCCTTTGGCAGCGGTGTCCTGGACGATGGGCCCGGGAAATTTGCCGCTGAACTTGGTAAGAAGGCGCTCTTTATTGGGCCTATTGAGTTCTCCTGGTTTCAGCCTATAAAGGAAAGTATCTTGAAATCACTTGAAAAGGCGGGCGTGGAAGTGGTGGACATAGCCAGGTCTGCAGCACCCAATGCGCCCTTTGTGGATGTCTACCGCATCCACAGCCACATAGTACACAAGAAGCCTGACGTGCTGGTGGTAGGAGACGGAGGCTCCGGCATTGATGCCACAAAGGCGGCAGCCACATTGGCTACACTGGGTGACATAGAACCCGAAATCGACCCCTTTTTCGGGGTCGGTCAGGTCACCAAGGTGTGCCAATCTTCGGGAAGGACTATAATGCCTGTTGTTGCCGTGATGATGGCCGCGAGTTCAGGCGCACACCTGACAAAATACTCCAATATCACCGACCCCGTGGCAGGGCAAAAGAAGCTGATCGTTGATGAAGCAATAATACCCCCGCGGGCCGTGTTTGATTACGATGTCACCGCCACCCAGCCCATGAGCCTCACCCTTGACGGGGGCCTGGACGGTATAGCCCACTGCATGGAGGTCTACTTTGGGGCGTTCGAGGACATAAGAGACCGGGCTCGCCAGGTGGCAGAGCTTGGGCTCGAGGTAATCATACAGGGTCTCACCCGCATCAAGAAGGATCAATCCGATATGGAGGCGAGGACCCTTCTCGGCCTTGGAACCGACCTCGGCGGATACGCCATCATGATAGGGGGGACCTCCGGTGCCCACTTGACCAGCTTTTCACTGGTTGACGTACTGAGCCATGGCAGGGCATGCGCGTTGATGAACCCCTATTATACCGTATTCTTTGCTCCCGCCATTGAAGAGCAGCTAAGGGTTATCGGCGAAATCTACAAGAAATACGGTTACATAAAAGAAGATCTCAGCTCACTTTCTGGTCGAGATCTGGGCCTGGCGGTTGCCCGCGGAATGGTTGCTTTCAGCAGGTTCCTGGATTTTCCGACCTGCCTCAAGGATGTTGAGGGCATCAAAAAGGATCATATCACCAGGGCCCTCACGGCTGCCAAGGACCCGCAGCTTGATATGAAGCTCAGGAACATGCCGGTCCCCCTGAATGCCGATCTGGTAGATGAATACATGAAGCCCATTCTCGAAGCTGCATGGGACGGGGACTTTGAAAAGATAAAAACCATGTAGGCCCTTCGGACCCTGCCTTTTTCAGGTTAGGGGGATGTGGCCAGAAGAGAGGGTTGAATCCATGAAACTTGATCTCCTTTACGGCAGGGATGGATTGACTGCGGATATACCTGATGATATTGATGTCACGGTCATCCGCAAACGTCCCATGACTCCCCTGTCAGACCCACAGAGGTCGGTCCTGGACGCCCTGAACAACCCCGTAGAGAGCGAGCCCCTCAGCAAGGTAGCCGCAAAAGGAAAAACCGCCTGTATCCTCATATGTGACATTACCCGTCCAGTCCCAAACGGCATCATACTTCCCCCTTTGGTAGATACCCTTGTAAGGTCCGGTGTCTCCAAGGAAGACATCCTGATACTTGTGGCCACGGGACTCCACCGGCCCAATGAGGGGGATGAGCTTAAAGAGATCGTGGGTTCTGAAGAGATATTCAATGAGATCCGCATAGAGAATCACTTTGCCAGGGACAGGGGCGCCCACGTGGATCTGGGGAAGACGTCTTCAGGCATCCCTATTATGCTTGACAGGCGATTCGTGGAAGCCGACATCAAGATCGCCGTGGGCCTGGTTGAGCCCCATTTCATGGCAGGGTATTCGGGAGGACGAAAAGTAGTAGCCCCGGGAGTTGCCTATCAGGACACCATCCTGATGTTCCACACCGCCAAGATACTCGAGCACTGCAAGTCCGCCAACTGTGTCATAGACGGCAATCCCTTGCACGAGACACTCATAGAAATCGTTCGGAACGTTGGCGGCATACTCGCGGTAAATGTGGTTATTGACGAAGAAAGGCAAATAGGGTTTGTCAATTTCGGTGACATACAGGCCAGCCATCTCCTTGCGATTGATTTTATGAGGAAATACGCTGAAGTGCCCATACCACGCAAGTTCAAGGTAGTCATTACCACGAGTGCAGGCTATCCCCTGGACAGGACTTACTACCAGACGGTCAAGGGCATGGTCGGGGTAATCGATATACTTGAACCCGGTGGGACCATTATTATCGCCAGCGAGTGTTCCGAGGGTATGGGAAGCGCGGAATTCGTTGAGGCCCAGCGCCTGCTTTGCAGGATTGGGCCTGATGAGTTCATGTCCATCCTCTACGGCCGTGACAAGGCCCTTATTGACGAATGGCAGACCGAAATGCTGCTGAAGGCCTTGCACGTGGGAAAGATCCAGTTCTACACGACAAAGCTGCGGCAAGAGGACCGAAAAGACGTGTATGTTGAACTAATACCCTCCATCGAAGAGGCCCTGGACCGACACATCAACACCCAGGGCCTCAAGGAGGTCGCAGTGGTCCCCGAAGGACCATATGTGATCCCTTTGTTCCAGGAAGAGCACAAGTAGTGGGATGGAGGGCCTGCATTCCGTTGCAATGGCCGACTATTGGCAACTCAATTGACTTACGTTTCCGGAGGTGAAAGAGATGATTGTCCAGTTATCCGTCTATCCCATCGGCGAAGGCACCAGCCTCAGCCGATTTGTCAAGAAGGGTGTGAAGGTCATTTCTGAGTCAGGTTATCCCTATGAAATCGGTGGCATGAGCACGACCGTGGAGGTCCCGGATCTGAATGCCCTGTTCGAGCTCGTAAAAAAGGTCCACGCCGCCCACGTGGCCGAGGGGGCAAAAAGAATTGTCATTGACTTGAAGGTGGATGACAGGAGGGACAAGAGGGCTACTATTCAATCTAAGAAGGCCGCGGTCACTCCTTCACAATGATGAAGGGGAAATTCCAAATCAGAAGCACCAAATAGAAATGGGACGGCACTGGTGCAGGTTCCGGGTTTGGGTTGTTGGAATTTGGAATTTGTAATCTGGAATTCTTAACAAAGATAATTCTGATATTGGGGCAGGTAGCCGCCGTTAGCTTAATCAACGGCACGAACTGCCGGGCTTATGAAAATGTCATCCGGACGGTACCCAGGGTGGAAAAATCCGCCCTGTAGGTGGCGCCCTTTTCTATCCCTATCATTGGGGTGAGGGTCCCGGTCATTACTATCTGACCCGCCTTCAAGTACTGGTCTCTTTCGGCAAGCTTTCCTGCCAGCCATGCCACAGCCTTTGCAGGATGCCCCATTGCCATCTCACCCTTGCCTTCTGCAATGGGAGTTCCGTCCTTGGATAGGGTCACGGTTTCCCCCAGGAGGTCTACACTGTCAACGGGATGCCATTCCCCTGAGAGTACCACCCTGGCAGAGCATCCGTTGTCGGCAAAGAACTCCTCGTAGGAACATTTCCAATCCTTCAGCCTCGCGTCGCAGATTTCAAAGGATCCGCATACCCCCTCGCTGGCCTCCAGGACCGCTTCTGTGGAGATATCCTTTCCCCTCAAATCACCTTTGAGCTTGAAGCATATCTCACATTCGATCTTCGGCGCAATCAGCTCTCCCATGTCAAGCCTGCCACCGGACTCAAGGATCATACCCTCCATGAGACAACCATAGGTGGAATCAGGGAAGCCCAACTGTTTCCTGACTTCCACATTTGTAAGGCCCACCTTGTAGCCTGCCAGTTTTTCGCCTTGATCAAGGCGCCTCCGGATATTTATTTCGCAAATCCGGAATGCCTCCTCAAGGGTGGGGCCCTCCTGGAAAAGTTTTGAAAGGGAATCTATGGGGGACCTTTCCTCTTCCGCCCTGCGGAGTAACTCTGCGGCCCTTTCAGTGTCCATCATATCAGTCTCCTTCATCTGCCAATTGACCAAACAAGTTGAATGATTCAGACTTACTGGGCCCTTTCTATGGTAACCTTGGTACCACTCTTTACGCCCTTGAAGACCGTCGGGTCTCCCTCCACCTTGCCGAACCTGTTTACAGGACTCGCGGCCCTGATCTCATCCCCTCTGCTGGCCGGTGTGCGGCCAAAAAAGATGCAAAAGGCGCTGCCGGGGGGCCAGTAACCCAACTCCCCCATTTCAACCACGTCAGTGGCATCAGGGGCTTCCTCGACTGAAACCGGTATTCCAAAGTATATCTCGTCGCCCCATGTATTGGCAGCCCCTTCAACAGGGAGGTTTTCCCATATGGCATCGGCCGTCGGGTTATCATAAAGAGTTGCCGTTACCGAGACGCTTCCCGCGGATATCTTGATCTTTCGCATTTCTTTTCCCTGTCACCTCCACGTGTCTCTAAGCTGGGTCGTTGGTCAAGAAGCCGCAGAATAGATCTCTGATGCCGCCTCCAGGGCACCGGTCTTGACCTTGACTCCCTCTGCCCTCAGAACGGTCTCCAGGGCAGCCAGGAACAACAGGACATTCCTCCTGGAGGAGGTATGCCCCATGAGGCCCACGCGCCATATTTTCCCTGCCAGCTCACCGAGTCCTCCTCCGATTTCTATCCCGAAATCATTGAGCAGGACCCCCCTGACCTTCACGTCATCTGCTCCATCCGGTATACGGATGGTGTTCAAGGTAGGCAGCCTTTCCCCTTGAGGCACCAGCATGGAAAGACCCATTGCCTCTATTCCCGCGACAAGTGCCTTGTGGTTCAATAGGTGTCGGGCGAAACGGGGTTCGAGACCCTCTTCCGCGATAAGTCTCAATGCCTCACGCAGGGCATAGTTCATATTTATTGGGCCCGTGTGGTGGTAGGCCCTTCCATCATTATCCCAGTACGTCTTCAAGAGCCCCATGTCCAGGTATAGGCTTACCACTGGGCTTTTGCGGTTCTCGACCGTTTCCATCGCCCTTTTGTTGAAAGATACGGGTGCAAGTCCCGGCGGGCATGATATGCATTTTTGGGTCCCGCTGTAAGCCACATCGATACCCATCCTGTCGAGTGAGACGTCCATGCCGCCCAAGGAGGTAACCGTGTCTGCCAAAAAGAGGGCACCGGCTTCGTGCGCTATCTGAGCCAGGTCCTCCACGGGCTGGCACGCACCGGTTGAGGTCTCTGCATGAACCGCTGCCACAAGCTTAGGAGTCATCCCCTTTATTACGCTTTGGACCTTTTCCGGGTCTATTGCCCTTCCCCATTCACCATCCACACGAGTGAGTTTCGCGCCCAGGCGATTCGCTATGTCACATATCCTGGCGCTGAAAACACCATTCACGCAAACGACGACTTCGTCTCCAGGCTCTATCAGGTTTGCCAGGCATGCCTCCATTCCGGCGGTACCCGTTCCCGAAACTGATAAAGTCATTTCGTTTTTGGTCTGAAATAAGAACCTAAGTAAGACCTTTATCTCGTCCATGATAGACAGATAGTAAGGGTCCAGGTGGCCGATACATGGCGCTGCTATTGCCTGCATCACCCTCGGGTGCACATTGCTGGGCCCAGGGCCCATCAGGATCCTCTCGTCTGGGTCTATATCCCTGAAATCACTAGCATTTATCTCCATTTTACTCTCCCTCGCAGATATTTCTGTCGGGCGATTTCCCTATGTTCAACCCGCCTTGTTATACCGGCATTATTCAAGCACTTGTGTTGGCGGCGCTGAGTATAAGTGAGAAGGGTCGCCCTGTCAACCGCTTGTTGCCCCAAGCCAGGTCCTCTGCCCCCGCGTCCTCATTTTTCCTCTCCCTCCAGCAACCTGTTGATAAACTGGGGTGTTGTGTATATTGCGAATTTTTGTTTCCTCAGCCTGGCATTCAAGAGGTTATGTACGCAGGAGTTGCACTCCGTCAACACTATTTCCGCACCGCATTGCTCCGCCTCTTTCAACCTGCGCCTTGCCATGTCTATGGAGTTCCTGGCATAGGCGGCCCTTACACCGCCTCCGGCCCCGCAACAAAGGGCGTTCTCGCGGTGACTTTTCATCTCAACGAAGTCAGGGGCGATCCTCCTGATCGTCTCGCGCGGTTCCTCGTATATCCCGCAATGTCTGCCCAGGTCACAGGGATCATGATAGGTGACCCGCCTCCTAGTCCTCACGCCAAGGTCAATATCTTTCAAGAACTGGCTGATATGGATGATATCGATCTCCTTGCGTCTGAGGTCTTCATATTGAGGCCTCTCCCTGAAAGTTCTGTAGCAATAGGGGCACCCGGTGATGAGGGTACTCGCTCCCGTGCTAAGCACGCGTTCGGTATTCTTTCGAGCAAGGTCCTCATTGATTTGATATCCGACATCTTCCAAGACCCCGCTACAGCAAACCTCATCGATGAGGGTATAATCGACCCCAAGGTGATCCAGGAGCTTGAGCACATCCCCTGTCGCCTCCTCCTCCCGATAAGAGCCCACGCAGCCGACGAAATAGACGAATCCCGCCTTCCTGTTTCTAGCCCTAAGGAAGTCCGGGGCCTCTTTTTCCCCGTAAATGTTGTCATATCTGCCGAGGATCTCGCTCATTCCCTTGAACGCTGGATGAGAAACACCTTCTCGTGCCATGTCTTTTCTTGCTTCAACAACAATTTGAGGCACTTTGATCTCAGATGGGCAATTGTTCGTGCAACCTGCACAGGTAGTGCACTGAAAAAAGGCCTCACTCAATTCCTCACCCAGTTCAATCTTGCCCTCCATTACCTCTTTGAGTACCAGGATCTTTCCCCTGGCATTGAGGGCAGGCCTCAGTGTCAGGCCATAGACGGGGCATACGGCCTGACAGAACCCGCACCGAGAGCATTTCAGGATTTGTTCGCGGAACTTCTCTTCGAATCCGTATCTGTCAACCACAACATAACCTCGCAGACCACTGCTTCCCCTACCCGAAAACAAGAAGGGAGCCGGTGAATTCAACGTCCCCGCATCCCGGCGCCTTCAGGCTGACCTTGGGTGACTCCGGTTCAGGGATCATCGGCAATAAACATCAAAAATGAGGAAATTAGTCCAAAATCACAAAGGAAGCAACAAGAAATTTTTCCCCACCCCCTTGCCCCCGGCTTGATCCTGGAATAACCACCTTTCCCGGATACGGCAGGTATCGCCTTGTGCAAGACCCCGACGGCACGTCAGCACCCCGGGTATCACTCATGGAGCAAACCATGTGGAGGGAAAACTCCGACCTCGCAGGTTTTATGGCGAGGAATCTCTTTTACCTTGACTATGAAAGGCATATGGATTACAAGCATACGTTCAACTTATACAAATGATTAGGATTTATTACTTGCCACTTGTGTCTGAGATGGTACTGACGGGTGAGAACGCATTTTCGGCTCATTAGGCTGATCAGAGCAGCGGAGTGGTGCCCTTGAGAAATCGGCCGATGGCACAAGATATTATTTATCAAACTGGCCATAGTCCGTGGTCCGCTGTCCAGCCAAAAGGCCAGGATGCTGCTTTTACGGCCTCGCGACGCATTCACGCCCCATGTCGGACCAGTGCTACCCCTTAGGACAATAGACGCCCCTCAAGGATTTCAGCCCGAGTGGGGCCTTTGTCATATTTGGGCCATTTCGGGGCCTGGGGAATCTGAATTCGATCATTCTGAAGGTATGATGATATGGAGAAGACCAGTTCCATCCTGGAGGACAGGAAGAAAAAGGCTGAAAAGCTCAAAGCCATGGGCATACACCTGTATCCGGCCGGCTACAAGTATGATATTACGGCCCGAGAGGCATTCGACCGTTTTGACAAGGTAAGCGCCGAATACCTGGAAAAAAACAGAAAAGTTTTCTCTATGGCCGGCAGAATAATGTCCATCCGCGATTTCGGAAGGGCCTCTTTTATCCATATAAAGGACGCTAGCGGACGCATTCAGGCTTACATCCGCAAGGACAAGGTAGGCGAGTTCCAATACAAGGTATTCAAACTCTTGGACATAGGTGATTTCATCGGGATCAAAGGATCTTTCTTCCGCACCAGGACCAATGAGCTCACCATCCTGGCAAGTGAAATTAAGTTGCTTTCCAAATCCATGCGACCTCTCCCGGAAAAATGGCACGGATTGAGCGATGTTGAGACCAGGTACAGGCAGCGGTACTTGGACCTCATCGTTAATGACCCGGTAAGGGAGGTCTTCATACTCCGAACCAAGATAATACAATCCATCAGAAATTTTTTCATCGTCAGAGGTTTCCTTGAAGTGGAGACCCCTATGATGCAGGCCATACCGGGAGGCGCTACTGCAAAGCCGTTCAAGACCTTTCATAACGCCCTCGGCATTAACCTCTACTTGAGAGTCGCCCCTGAGCTCTATCTCAAGAGACTGGTTGTGGGCGGGATGGAGAAGGTCTTCGAGATCAATAGAAACTTCAGGAACGAAGGGATTTCAGTCCAGCACAACCCCGAGTTCACAATGCTGGAGTTCTACATGGCCTATGCCACCTACGAAGATCTTATGGCCCTGACGGAAGGACTCTTCAGCACATTAGTCAAAGAGATATTTGGAAAAACTGCGATCGTTTATCAAGGAAACGAAATTGATTTCACCCCTCCTTGGGAGAGAATATCCCTCTTTGATTCCCTTAGAGAGATCGGGGGGGTGGAGGAGTCGGTGCTTAAGGACAAGGACGCTGCTATCGAATTTGCCAGGTCCAGGGAGATCGTGCTCACAAAACGTGACTCTCTTGAGCAGATACTGGCCAAGATATTCGACCAGACGGTCGAGCCGAAATTGATCAGGCCGACGTTTGTCTATGGTTATCCGGCAGAGATATCGCCCCTCTCCAGGAGAAACGACGAAAATCCTCAGCTTACTGACAGGTTTGAGCTTTTCATCGGCGGTAAAGAGATCGCCAACGCTTTTACGGAATTAAACGATCCCGAAGATCAAAGAAAAAGATTCGAGCAGCAGGTTGCCTTAAGGGAATCGGGGGATGAAGAGGCACAATTCATGGATGAAGACTATGTCACTGCCTTGGAATACGGCCTTCCTCCAACTGCAGGCGAGGGAATCGGCATAGACAGACTGGTAATGCTTCTCACTGATTCTCCCTCCATCAGGGACGTGATACTATTCCCCCAAATGAGGCCCAGAAAAGACTAAACTACGCCAATCTAGCGATGCCGTCATGTATTTTGAATTCTTCATCGGATTGAGATACCTGAAGGCCAAGAGAAAACAGGCCTTTGTCTCCGTGATTACCGTAATATCGGTGGTAGGGGTAATGATGGGCGTTATGGCCCTGATTGTAGTACTCTCTGTCATGAACGGCTTCAGGCAAGACCTTATGTCCAAGATCCTTGGGGTGAACTCCCATCTCTTGGTATTGAGCTATGAAGGAGCCTTTTCCCGTTACGGCGAAGTGGCGAGGAAGGTCCAGTCAGTGAGGGGTGTGGTCGCGACAACACCTTTCATTTACGGACAGGTTATGGTAAACAGCCTGGGAACAGCTTCCGGCGCCTACCTCAGGGGACTGGATACCAATACTGCGACAAAGGTCATCGGCATCAAGGGCATGATAAAGGAAGGCGCTCTATCTTCCTTGGACAAGACTCACCAAGGATTCCCTGGAATCATCATTGGGAAGGAACTGGCAGGGCGGTTAGGGGTCAGACCAGGAGACATTCTGACCGTCATCTCTCCCTTTGGAAAGCTGACACCACTGGGCAGGGTTCCAAGTACTCGAAAGTACATGATAACAGCCATTTTTGACTCCGGAATGTACGAGTATGATTCGAGCCTCGTGTTTATCTCTCTGAAGGAAGCCCAGGATTTCCTGGGAATGGGTGATCGTGTTACCGGTCTTGAAGTCAGGGTGACGGAAGTGGAAAAGGCGGACCGCATTGGTGAAGCCATATCAGAGAAACTCGGCATGCCCTTCTGGACCAAGGACTGGAAGCTGATGAACAGGACCCTGGTTTCCGCCCTCCGGCTTGAGAAGATTACCATGTTCATAATATTGACCATGATCGTCCTGGTCGGAGCACTCAACATCATCAGCACCCTGGTTATGGTGGTAATGGAAAAAACGAGAGACGTTGCCATCCTAAGGGCCATGGGTGCGACCGCAAGGAGCATAATGAACATCTTCATGTTACAGGGCCTCTTGGTTGGAATGGCCGGCACAATTGCCGGGCTGGCATCAGGACTTGGTCTTTGCAAGGTGCTCGCCAAATACAAGTTCATAAGGCTCCCTTCGGACATTTACTATATCTCCACTCTGCCGGTAAGGGTCGAATTGTCAGACGTAGTCTTCGTCGCGCTCTCAGCCATAGTTATCTCTTTCCTTGCCACCATCTACCCTTCTTGGCACGCCTCCAGGTTAAACCCTGTCGAGGCATTGAGATACGAATAGAGGGGCATCGGCCTGGAAAGACTCCTGGTAGGCGGTTATGTTAGAATTATTAGACGTCCACAAGAGTTTCATCCACAACGGGATCACCATTGAAGTCCTGAAAGGGATCAACCTTGTCATAAGGCCCAGGGACAACATTGCAATAACCGGCGCATCCGGAGTGGGAAAATCGACCCTCCTGAACATAATGGGGACCCTCGAACCACCGACCAGCGGGAGTGTAAAGTTCGAGGGGAAGGATATCGGTGAGTTGCCGGAATCGGAGCTGTGCAATTTGAGGAATCGAGACATTGGTTTCGTTTTTCAATTCCATCACCTCCTCCCCGAGTTCAATGCCTTGGAGAATACCGTAATTCCGGCTCTGATAGCCGGAATCCGCAAGAAAAAAGCAATGGAAACCGCCAAGGAGATACTTGTCCGTGTGGGACTCGAAGAGAGACTAAGACACCGGATAGGAGAACTTTCCGGCGGGGAACAGCAAAGGGTGGCCATTGCAAGGGCATTGATTATGGGCCCCAAGATATTGTTGGCGGATGAGCCTACCGGGAACCTGGATCAAAGGACCGGTGACGAGATAGCGGACCTCCTACTTGATCTCAACCAAGATAAGGGACTTGCCTTGGTTATTGCGACTCACAATCAGCGGTTGGCCGGCAGGATGTCCCTCAGAATGGAGATTATGGATGGGCGAATTCAATGAGAATTTCAAATTCACCCTGGTCTTCAAAAAACAACAACACAGCTGAGGTATGCAGGGTAAGAATCTGTGGAGCAGTATTGACCCTTTTGTTGTTGATCCTCACTCCCCTTCTCGCAGGTGCCCAAGAGGGCGAGAACGTGGCGGTGCTGCCATTCAGGGTTTTCACCCCTTCACCTATGGTCCATCTTCAACGTGGACTCCAGGAAATGTTTACCTCTCGTCTGGCCGCCAAGGGTATCCCGGTCATCAGCCCGGACAAGGTGAACAGGCATCCAAAGGCCCTGACGCATCCTTTCGAGTTTGATAAAATGCTCTCTATCGGTGAAGACCTCGGGGCGGACTGGATAATTTCAGGCAGCCTCACCCAGGTCGGAAAAAATATCAGCCTTGACATCAGGGTCTTGGACATTGCCAGGAAAAGGGGGCCTTTCCCGGTTTTCATGACAGAGGACGACATGGACAAGCTGGCCGCAGCGGTAGACAGGGCTGTTACGAGCATCTACAACATGGTCTTGGGCGTTGAACAGGTTGACTCCATTGTTATAAAGGGGAATCGGAGGGTCGAGACGGAGGCCATCCTCTCCGTGATAGAAAGCAAGAAAGGCGACAGCCTGGATCCTGACAAGCTTGATCGAGATCTCAGGTCCATATTTCAAATGGGGTATTTCACTGATGTGACGATAGAGACCGAAAAAGGTCCTAAGGGAAAGGTAGTTATCATATCCGTCAAAGAGAAACCGTCCATTGCCAAAATCTCCTTCGAAGGGAACAAGAAGATAAAGGACAAGGACCTCATAAAGGAAATAGGTCTCAAGTTGTACTCTATTTTGGACAGGGCCGAGGTCACAAACAGTATAAATAGATTGAAAGACTACTATCACAAAAAAGGTTATTACGGGGTCGAGATCAAAGAAAATATCCTGGAGCTTCCAAACAATGAAGTCGCCATTGTATACCAGGTCAATGAGGGAGAGAAGGTATACATAAGAGAGATCCGGTTTATCGGAAACAAGGAATTTGATGATGAGGAGCTTAAGGACGCCATTACCACCAAAGAGAAAGGCTTCTTCTCCTGGTTCACCAAATCCGGCCTCTTGGACAGGAAGAGGCTGGAATTCGACCGCGAGAAACTGCTCTCCTTCTATTACAATCATGGTTACATAAAGGCAAAGGTGGGTGAGCCAAAGATAACCTATGAAAAGGGTAAGGGAATCACCATCACCATTGAAATTGTCGAGGGCCCCAAATACCGTGTGAATGAGGTAAATATCAGCGGCGACCTGATCATGCCCCGCGAGAAACTCCTCGAGAAGGTGAAAATCAACAAGGAAGAGTTCTTCAACAGGGAGATTGTTGGAAAGGATACCCTCGCCCTGAGGAGCATTTACGCCGATGAAGGCTATGCCTATGCCGAGGTTATCCCGCTCACAAAAGAGGATGAGAAGAGAAAGGTCGTTGATATCACTTACAGGATTTCAAAGGGGAAGAAGGTCCGTTTCGAGAGGATAAACATCTCGGGAAATACAAGGACCAGGGACAAGGTCATCAGGCGAGAGCTCAAGATAGTCGAGGGCGGCCTGTTTTCAGCCTCGGGACTCAAAAAGAGTTCCCAGAACCTTTACAGGCTCGGCTATTTCGAAGACGTCCAGATCAAGACGAAGAGAGGGAGCCGAGATGATCTCATGGTCTTGGACATCAAAGTAAAGGAGCAGCCCACGGGTTCTTTCATGGCCGGATTGGGTTATAGCTCATTTGACAAGACCACGGCTACATTCCGCCTTCAGGAGAACAACCTGTTCGGAAGGGGTCAGAGGGCGTCCGTGTCCGCTGAGGTCGGCACGAGGACCGTAGAATTCAATATCAGGTTTACCGAGCCATGGTTTACGGGCAGACCCATTTCCGCCGGGTTTGACGTCTATAACTTCAGGAGGGAATATGACGAGTATACCAAGGACAGCTCAGGGGGAGCGCTCAGGCTGGGATTCCCCCTTAAATGGTTCGACGAGTTTACGAGGGGTTCTGCAAAATATGCTTACGATGACGCGGATATCAGGGATGTGGCGGAAACTGCGGCCCAGGAAATCAAGGATATGGAGGGCAGGAACGTAACGAGCCTTATAAGACTGGGAATAACGAGAGATTCCAAGGACAGGCTCTTCAACACCACGCGAGGCTCCCTGAACAGTATCCTGGCGGAATATGCTGGAGGCCTTCTGGGAGGGACTGTTGCATACAACAGGATTGAGCTTACCTCGGCATGGTTTTTCCCATTCCGGTGGGAAACGGTCTTTCATATCAAAGGGAGGCTGTGGTATCTCAGGGAG
>JAFDHB010000191.1 GCA_019308985.1 Deltaproteobacteria bacterium
TTCCTCCCGATTTTCTTCCACGCTCTTCCCTTCCGGCACCTTCTCCTTGGATTGGATGATCTCTTCTATGCGATCCATAATCTTTTCCGCGGCCCGGTTCTCAAGCATGAAGGTATGGACCGGATGCCCTGGAGGCGCCTCCGGGATCTCCTGTTCTTCCAACGCCTCCTTGAATACTGCGACGTGCACGTCGCAGAGTCTTTTGACCTCAGACTCAGGCATTCCTTCCTCTATGAGCTTCTGCTCCATATTGGCGATTTCAGATGGGGAAACGTGCTGGATCAACTCCCCGAACCTTTCCTTGAGGATTTCCATGTCCACGCCCTGATGCAGGTCCCTTATTATTCCCTTCAATGCTTCTTCCCGTGCCTTGGGATCACTCAGGGGCGATCGCCCAGTGCCCTCCTCCTGCACAGCTGCTTCTCCGCCCCTTGCCTCTATTTCTCTGGCAATTTCTCTCAACAACTCATCCAGGTCCAATTGCCCCATGGATGCAACCTGGGCCAGAGTCGCTACCTTGCCGATGGTCTTTCGCAGGAAGGGATTCTGCAACATCTTGAACTTGGTTGACTTGGCGATGAAAAAACCTTCGAGAAACGGGTATCGCTTGAGCAGATCGTCGATCTTTGTCTCTGGGGTCAGTTCCATGATTTTACCTCCTGGTTTAGGGGTGCTCCAATTGTTGAGTCGAGCACAATAGACCGTCCAGCGCAATATTTGAATCAACTGAAGACAGGACCTTTCACTCACCACCGAGATTCTCAAAACAATGACCTTTGAGTCAGAGAATAAACGTTTCCTTCACCTTTTGCAATAATATCTACTCAAGCAGGCGATATGCAGAACTCATCATCGAATCCAAAAAGGAGTGTAACAAGCCCTTTCTCCTGGTAAGGCCTCCGGGTTTTGAGGCCAAGCTCTCCAGGCCCCTCTGCGAGGCGCGTATACCGGTCTTCGAGTCACCCGAGCGGGCCATGAGCACCTATGCAGGGGTGCGCGGGTACTGGCTATGGAGGCAAGTACAATCTCGGCACCAGTTCCTGGTAGTTTACCGGCGTCGCTGCGGCAAATCGCGCATACAGGGCTGCAAAGACAAGAACTCACTTCAAAAATGCCCGTTGGGGGAGATTTCATTCAGGGCTTCCAATATGGGACACTCGCTTATCGGGCCTTTCCCCCGGCATCTGTCCGCTATCTTGGTGAGCGCCAGCTTCATCCTCTCTAAGGCCCGTATCTTTTCCTCGATCTCTGCGATCTTGGCCGTGGCCCTTGTTTTGACCTCCCTGCACGTAGTATTCTGCTCCACTCGTAAAGAAAGGAGTTCTGAAACCTCTTTGAGAGTGAAACCCAGTTCCTTGGCGTGCTTGATGAAGAGGATTCTTTCAACATCACTTTCAGAATACTGCCTGTAACCACTCCATCGCCTCCGGGGTTCGGGCATCAACCCTCTCCGCTCATAGTAGCGAACGGTTTGAACGTTCACCCCCGCCTTCTTGGCAAGCTGACCAATGGTAAAACCTTCCATGTCCTCGCCCTCTCATATATTGCGGTTCAAATTTCCCCGGCAGGCAACCCCAGCCGCTGATTCATCGGCGATCCGTCGCCGGCCCTTGCCCCCTGACCCGCACCTTGTCCACTGGTGCCGATTGTCTCAACATTCCGCGAGTGGTCTCTGAGTCATGAAGGACAAACAACTGGCCTGTTCCATGGACTTCCAGGGCCGGAAACTCCTTCCACTTTGCAATCCTTCCCTTGACGGTTCCTTTTACTTCAGGAACCTTGTAACCGGCGTCCTCGATACGTTTCACCAGCTCCCTGACATCTATCCTTTTGCCTGAAACAGGGACAAAGGTCAATGTTCCTTTCTCGATGTCAACCGACAGCCTTTTTTTCCCGGGAACGAACTCCAGGCGGCTCACGGCCGCCTTCACATTATATGCTCAAAACTGTCAGACGAGCCCGTCTACCCTTAGTTCAAGGCTTTCTACTTGCGCAAAGGCCACAAGGGGCAGCAGGTGTATCGCCATGAACAACGTCAGTGCCAGTCCTTTTCTTTTCATGGTATTCTCCCTTTCCTTCTTAGGTCAATTGATATTGACTGTCCTGTGGAGCCCCTTTATTCTGCTGAGAAATATGATATTAATCCCTGAAGAACAGGGTTCCACAAATCCGATAAGACCGAAAAGCATGGGGACTAGGATTCCATCATACAGCATTATGAACCCCCTATCATCAAATAGTCTGCCGTCTATTTCTTTTTAGATCCCCGCGTCACTCGTCAACCTATGGGTCAGCCGTTCAACCGGAATGAAACAGTCGGCTTGACTCCGATTCAGGAGGACCGACATGTTCGCCAGAAACATGGCATCCCTGGTCCTAAATCTCCTGTTGCTCACCCTCCACGCCCCGTTTTCATAGGTAACCTCGCCGGCATAGACAGGTGCCATCCCGAATCTGCCTCCCGCCTCCTGGGGCAGGGGTAAAGCAGGGTGAGCGAAGTGGATCGAGGGCTCGCGCTCAAGGTAGATAGGCTCTACCAATGCAATGCCGGATGCCTGCTGCATATCTGCCGTAGGCCTCGATTGCAAGGGCCTTTTCTTCGATTGATTTGGGCGGTAGGGATATTGTGGCCCTGAAAGCCTCATCCGCCATCCCTGCTGACCACTTGGCCAAGTCAGAGTCGTTGTAAGGAGGAACCTCCTGATCGCCGGCGACCAGGGCTAGGTCTGAAAAGGCCCAGAGAACAGCGACCTGATCCAAGGGTAGAGGTCGTAACTTTTCTCCCTCCGGTGAAAGAGAAACAAAAAGACCGTTTCTGTCTCTCATCTTCTCTGCCAGCAGCCTTGCCATTTCCTTGGCCTCGGGATACATGGCAATAGCGATCCTCTGATTGTCTTTTGTTTTGTGATAGTCTCTGTGAAAATTCTTGGCTATAGACTTAATGATGGTAAAGGCATGAGCGGATGGATCCAGGGTCCTATCCATCCTCCCTCGCTCCCAGACCACTGCCCCTGATCAGGGCCAGCGGAGTCGCCATTCCAAGGGCGCAGGGATATCCGATGATCAAGACGGAAAGGGCGGCATAAACGGCAACCAGCAACGAGGATTTTCCTCCCAGGAATGTCATCCCGAAATACCAGAACAGGAAAGAGCCGATGGAGATGATGATTACCGAGGGGACATATATCCCCAGGACCCTGTCTGCCAGCACAATAATGCTGGGCTTCAAGGCCTTGGCCTCTTCCACATAACGGGCCACCTTCTGGAGAAAGGTTTCTTCTCCCACATGGGTTACCTCGATTAGAAGAGACCCCAACTGGTTCAAAGACCCACCGATCACTGAATCCCCCGTGCTCTTGTCCACGGGAATGGGTTCACCTGTTACAAGCGACTGGTCCACGGTGGAGGACCCTTCAATGATCTTTCCATCCACGGGAACCCTCTCGCCGGGACGGACCCTGACCCTGTCTCCGACCTTGAGCTCCTCGACCGGGAGTTCTACCTCTTTTCCATCTCGCAGCACGAATGCCGTTGGTGGTTGGAGGCTCAACAGCTTTCTAACCGCCTGTGAGCTTTTCGTCCTGACGAGACCAGACAGGTATCCACTCAAAAGGTGAAAGGCCGTCAGGTATATGGCCGGAGGGAAAAAATCAGGGATGCTGTAAAAGAATCCGACTATACCTGATGCATACGCCCCTAGTGCCCCAAAGGTAAGGAGGACATGTTGATTGAAGATCCATCGTCTGAGGGCAAGAAAGGACATCTTCAGGATATGGCCCCCTCCACCGAAGACCGTGATGGAAGCCATAGCAAACATAATCCACTTCCGGTAAGGGATGGAGACATCCAGCCAGTTCACCACCATGAATATGGTGGCTGCTATTGCAAAAGACCACCCAAAAATCATTCGACGAAGCTCCCGCTTGAGCAGCCGATCTTCTTCTTCAAAGTCCTTCATCTTTCTTGGGTCCATGACCGTGTAACCAAGGCCCCTTAGAATTCTTTTGATCTCCCCTGCCTGGATTTCATCCGGGTCATGTTCGATCAAGGCCTCTTCGTGGGCAAGGCTGACACTGACCCCTCTGACACCCTTAGTCCTCATCAGGGCCTTTTCAATGGTTTGAGAGCAAAAGGAACACATCATTCCGCCGATTTTTACTTGAGTTTTTTGAACGGTCATTTCAAACCTCGCTTTTCCTGGATTCCTCCTCCAGTCTCTTTCTCAATTCCAATCCGCCCGGCGACCAGAATCATAGCCAGTGAAACCACAGACAAAGTTAACGTTATTAGCGTCCTTTTCACTATCCTTCCTTCTCCCTTTACTCGAAATTTCACCTGTGAAGCTGATGATAAACCTTATACTTTTTTCTAGAACAAGGCGCCCCAAAAGTCCCCAGCCCACAAGCAGGCTCCTATTAGGATCCTTCATTTGCTCGTGCCCCTCCTCTCGGAATCACGGGAGATGACGATGCGCCTCCCTCCCGCAGTCCTTCACAGGTTTCCGGACCTTTGCCCAGCTCCCTTTTTTCTTGACACCCGAGAGGGACTCTCCTATGCTTTTGACCCGAAAATACAGGGGTTTTTGCGTAACTATCAATTTTGAGCCGGAGTGGAGAATAGAAATGAAGGCACTGATAGTGGGCGGAACAGGGGCTATGGGCCAAGCGGCCGCCCGGGACCTCATCAAGCAAGAGCAGGTAACCAGAGTCGTCCTTGGCGACATAGTCACAGATCCGGACAGGCTGCACGAAAAATTGCGGGCCAGTGAAAAGATCTCCATAAGCAAGCTCGATGTAAATGATCACCGAGCCTTGGTAAAGGCCCTCAAGGATGTTGATGTCGTCGTTAACTGTGCAGGACCGTTCCACAAGACAGGGGTCTCCGTGTCCAGAGCCGCCATCGAGGCAAAGGTCAATTACGTGGATATTTCAGATGAATACAAGACTGTGGAAAACCTCTTTGTCACTGAAATCCAGGAACTGGCGGAGAAAGCTGGCATAACCATCCTGACGGGGATGGGATCGGACCCCGGTACGAACAATCTTATAGCCAAGTATCATGCCGATCGCCTGGATCGTGTTGAGGAGATCGCCCTGTTCTGGGTCGTAAGTATCGCCGACCTGGAAGAAGGGGCGACCTCCGGTGCAGCCTGGGACCACAGCCTCCATATGAACACCGGGAATGTCCCCCAGTATATCGAGGGTCGCCTGGATTACGTGGAAGCCGGCACAGGGGAAGAGACCGTCAAATTTCTGGAACCCCTTGGTAACTGCCCGGTACGCTACGTGGGGCACCCTCAGCCCCTTACCATGCCGCGCTACATACAAGGTGTCAAAAGCGTGGTTATCAAAGGCGCGATGCTCCCCGAATGGGTGGACCACCTTATTCAAGAGCAGAAGGAAACAGGCTTTCTCAATAACGAGCCCATAGACGTCAAAGGGGTAAAGGTGGCGCCATATGACCTGACGCTGCAACTCTGGAGGACCATCCCCCAAAACAGGGATCCTGGACCCAAGGCATCAGGCATGAAAGTCATCGTAAAAGGAGAACGGGACGGAAAACAGGTGACTTACACCTCGGACATAGTGGGCAGGACCGCACCGGGCACCGGGATCGCGGCCTCAATCGCTGCGTTGATGCTTTGCTCGGATGATATTAACGTTAAAGGGGTGGTGGCGCCGGAAGGATGCATGGACCCTAAGAAATACTTGGCAGCGCTCCTCAGCAGGGGAGCGAGGATATACCAGACGGAAACCATCACCTCCATGCTGTCAGTCTAAACGTCCTTACTCCTGTACTGGAATTCGCCTGAGAGAGATCCAAAAAGAAGTTTCTCCCACCGTCAAGCCTGTTCGAAGGCGCCGTGCCTTTCGTTCACATAGTCCAGGGCTTGATCCACGGCTTCAATCGCTCTCTCGAGTTCCTCTTCGGTATGCCTGTAGCATATGTATCCGTGGTGGTGCGGGTGTAAGAAGATGCCCCTGCGGATAAGCTGCGTGTAGAAGTCCTTACGCCTGGCCTTGTATGTCCCGTGCCTATCCCTCTTGAAGATGACAAAGAACATGGGACCTATCCCACTCAGCTCCGCCCCGACATCGTATTTGTTAAGAACATTGCCTAGCCTTTCGAGAAACCGGTTTCCCATTTCCCAAATCTTTTCAATGACCTTTTCCCGCTCCAGGATCTCGATTGTTTTCAACGCTGCAACATAGCCTGTACTATTCGGGAAAAAAGTTGAAGAGATGAATACCTCCTGTTCTGCGACACTCATGATCTCTCTTCTCCCGGTAACAGCACTTATGGCATACCCGTTGGCCATACCCTTTCCAAAGACGGCCAGGTCCGGGGCGACTTTATAGTACTCCTGGGCACCGCCCATGCTGAGCCGGAACCCGGTGCGAATCTCGTCGTAGATCAAGACGGCGCCGTACCTTGTGGCCGCATCTCTCACCCCTTCAAGGAAACCGGGGGCGGGTTCTTGCAACCTTTCATGAAGAGGATGTCCGAAAGGGGTCAGAATTATTGCGGCCGTCTCGTCACCGTATTTTTCCATCAGGTCTTCCAGATGAGCGAGGTCATTGTACCGGAATTCATGTACGTCTTCATAGAGCTTTTCAGGTATGCCTCCTTTCACTTCAACGCACCAGTCATGCCATCCGTGGTAGCCGCAGCGCATGACCTTGATCCTATTCGTGTATCCCCTAGCTATGCGGATGCTGGCCGTAGTCCCGTCTGAGCCTGTTTTGCAGAAGACACACATTTCCGAACAGGGGATGAGTTCATTCAGCCTTTCCGCCAACTGGTTCTGAAAGCGCTGAGTCAGGGTGAAACAAAACCCCCTGTCCCTGATCTGCCTGACTACCGCCTCATCAACTTCCTGCTCCCTGTATCCCAGGATGATCGGACCAAAGCCACAGACGAAGTCGATGTACTCGTTTCCGTCTACATCGACTATCCTTCCCCCTTTACCTGACTCAAGAAAGATCGGGTATTCTCCAGGCACGAAATTGTAAGGCCGCCTCGCCCCTCCCACTCCGCCCGGGATCAAGCGCTTTGCCTCTTCGAAAAGCTTCAGGCTATTGTCAAGATTGAGTCTTTCCATGTTCCCACTGATGCCCTCCTTTCAAAGGAGCTTGAACACTTCTTTCGCTGGTGCAGAATATAGGCAAACGGGCCCACCGAGTCAAGGCAAAACGGCACCTTCGCCTGCGCTGACCGCACCATTGCTTGGCTCGTGGTGGCGGTTCTCCCCCGGCACTGGAGATCAGCCTTTCTTGATTGCTTCCATCAGGCCTCGGAGACCACATCAGAAGGAGAACAAACTCGTTGACAAGCCCTCAAGCCGAATCTATATTCCCCGTGTATCCCACAGGGGACCCTGAGAAGCCCAAGGGGATATCACCAGAGACTTAAGTTCTTCCGGCAAAGGATCCGGATACATGCCTCAAAACAAGACTCCTGCCAAAAATTCCACCCTTCGCACGAGATTGGACACTTCCGGTCCAGCCCGGAGTGATTCGTCTTGCTGTCCCATAACCTCGACTTCAACACCCGGGAAGATTCTTGATCCTCCGGCTGGAGATCTCCTTGTTGAAGACAACATCTACACAGGCCCGCCTCAAGTGGAAAAAAAGTTGCCAGGGATCCTGGACAGGGTCAACAAGTGGCACTCTTGGCGGTGGCAGATGCAAAACCGGATAAGAAGCGCAAAAGAACTCCTCGCCGCCTTTCCTGATTCCGCCCCGGACTTGGCCAGTCCCATAGCCTCTGCCACGACCCGTTTTCCCATGGCCATAACACCCTATTATGCCTCTCTAATCAAAGATCTGGCCTCCTCGGACCCCATCTTTCGCATGGCAGTGCCCCAGCCGGGAGAACTCCTTGACCCCCCGTTCCTAAAGGATGATCCTCTCGAGGAAGAATCCAATATGCCGGTCCCGGGACTCGTTCGTCGGTATCCGGACCGGGTTCTTCTACTTGTTACCACGCTTTGCGCCACCTATTGCAGGTATTGCACCCGGAAGCGGCTGTCCGGACAGGAGGAGAGCACTATTACTATTACCGACGAACGACTGAAAGGGTCGATTTCCTACATTGCCTCCCATCCCCGGATTCGTGATGTCTTGGTCTCGGGAGGTGATCCATTCACCCTTTCCACTGAAAGGCTCCGACATATTCTCGCCTCTCTTCGCACCATCCCTACTGTTGACATCATACGGATCGGCACACGAACCCCTGTCACCCTCCCCATGCGGATCACTGATAGGCTGGTCTCCATGCTCCGGCAGTACCAGCCCATATGGATAAACACCCACTTCAACCATCCCAGGGAGCTGACGCCTGAGGCCTCCGCCGCCTGTGCCCGGCTTGTGGACGCAGGTATTCCCCTTGGGAACCAAACCGTCCTCCTTCGGGGAGTCAACGATGACCCCAAGGTTCTGGAAACCCTTTTTCGCGGTCTCGTAAGAAACCGGGTGCGACCCTACTATCTCCTCCAGTGTGATCTTGTCAGGGGCGTGGAGGATTTCCGCACCTCCCTCTCCAGGGGTATCGAGATCATGAAATATCTTCGCGGAAGGCTGAGCGGGATTGCAATCCCCACCTACGTTGTAGACGCCCCCGGCAAAGGAGGGAAAGTCCCGGTGTTGCCCAATTATGTTGTCTCCATGGGCCCTACGCGTACGATATTAAGGAACTCGGAGGGCATACTAGTGGATTACCCTGAACCCCTCCGATAGAAAAAGGGGTCACACCTATTTTTGACGTCCTGGCGGTTGTTTCCGCGCTGTACGGCGTGATGGCATATATTGGGGACAATGAGGCGAGTGTTTCTTGGCATGATTGAGACATATCAGGGCTCCCCACATAGTGTCAATCAAAAATAGGTGCAAAAATAGGTGTGATAATCATATAAAGGGCTAAGCGTTAAGGTGGTGGACACCTCCCTATCCATAGCAAAATATGCTATGGAACCAGGAGGGCTGAAAGCCTGACATAAAAATATAGGATTTAGGAGGTGTCCAAATGGAAGCATACGCTGGTATTGATCTTCATTCAAGTAGTAATTTTACGGCTGTTATTGATGACAAGGATCGGAGGCTTTTCGCTAAGAAGCTACCCAACAGGCTTGATTCTGTTTTATCAGCATTGAGGCCATTTGAGGGTAGTTTGCAGGGAGTGGTGATTGAATCTACCTACAACTGGTACTGGCTGGTGGATGGGTTGCAAGAGCATGGATACCGTGTGCATCTTGCTAATCCATCTGCGATAAAGCAATACGAGGGTTTAAAGCATACAGATGACAAATGGGACTCATTTTGGTTAGCGCATATGCTGAGGCTAGGGATATTGCCTGAGGGGTACATTTACCCGAAGGAGGATCGGCCTCTGAGGGATCTTCTTCGCAGGAGGCTTTTGTTTGTCAGGCACAGGACGGCCCATATACTTAGTCTTCAGAGCATGGTTTCGAGGAATTTGGGGAAGAAGATATCGGTGAACAATATTAAGAAGCTTGAGGAGTCAGATGCGGAGAGGATGTTTGACTCTCCCTATCTTGTGCTGGCTGCCCGCAACAACATAGGAGCTATTAGGTTTCTTACAGGCAAGATAAGGCAGATGGAGAGGGAAGCGAGGATGGCTCTGGAGCTCAGGGATGAGTTCAGGTGTTTGCTGACAATACCTGGCATTGGTCTGATCCTTGGATTGACGATCATGCTGGAGGTTGGAGACATCAGACGGTTTTCAAAGGCAAGCCATTACTACTCCTATTGTCGCTGTGTGAAGAGCGAGAGGCTTAGCAATGACAAGAAGAAGGCTGAGAACAACAGGAAGAACGGTAACCGGTATCTTGCCTGGGCTTACGTGGAGGCAGCTAATTTTGCGGTTCGCTATTGTCCGTACGCCCAAGGGTTTTACCAACGCAAGAGGAGCAAGAGCAACGGAGTTGTTGCCATCAAGGCATTAAGCAACAAGTTAGCCAAGGCGTCGTACTTTATTATGCGCGACCAGGTGCCTTATGAGGCCAAAAAACTCTTTAAGCAGTGATCCTGGGTGAAGTGGTGATCCGGTAGTGGGGTTGGTATAAAGCCACAATGTGTGATTGGAAGCTGCTTCACCCAGAGAAATAATCAGCTGGCTTGAGTTTCATGGCCTGATTCGCCCGCGTCGTGAGCCACGAAGGGGTTGGTAAAAACCACAAGATCTGTGAGATAATCAATTGGACACGGCGCGCCTGCCCGCCTCAGGCGGGGCACCGATGATTTTCTGGGGTCCAGATGATTGGACCAGGGGTTATGAAAGAAAAAAGGAAGGGTTGCTCCGTTGCGAGCTATCTAAGGGCTCTCCACTTCGCAACCCAACAAATCCTTGAACATAACCTTGAACCTGATGGGCCTCCGGCTCGTAGAGCCTACGCCTCGGAGAGTGACTGGTGCGGATCAGAACATTTTGTCCGCTAACCGATAAAAGAGAAATAACGGATGCGAAGAGGGGCTGAAAACAAGGCCGTGCTGGTGCAGAGGCTGGAGTCAAGCGAAGAAAGACAATTTTTTCGCAGGGGGAGGTGTTTTTTCTCTTGACACCCCCTTTAATGGGTGACCCCATTTCTCACATCCACAAAAATCCGCTGCAGCACTATTTTTTGTTGGAATAACCCTCATGTCCGGTCAACAAGCGTCTCATAACGGTTGCGATGGGAACCCGGCCGGTTTTCAACAACGCTCGATTCCTCGAACGATGATGTGATGAAGTGCTCCGGGAGCATCTATTCGGGATTTTCGTGGCATAACATAACATCCATATAGCATTCGAATGT
>JAFDHB010000192.1 GCA_019308985.1 Deltaproteobacteria bacterium
CACACGGGTCTGTCTGGTGTTGACAGATCTTGCAACGGCCTACGTGAAGGGGAGTGCGCAGATCTCATCAGTCCTTTCTGACTTCGAGAAAGAGACTCACCGAACAGCCATGACGCTTGAACCTGTGCGGCTTAACTCTGACGAGTTGTACCATATCCTCCGAAAAAGAATTTTTGAAAAACTCCCCTCTGATTCCCAAATCAGTGAAGTGGCTCAAGGCTACGCCAGGGCCCTTCGAACTGCCAAACAGATGGCCATTACTAGCGAATCCCCAGAGGACTTTGCCGGCAGGATCATGTCTTCGTACCCCTTTCACCCGGGGATTCGGGATCTTTACGCAAGATTTCGTGAAAACGCGGGCTTTCAGCAGACTCGCAAAACGCGGGCTTTCAGCAGACTCGCGGGCTTATCCGCCTCATGCGAATAATCACAGCGCGCCTGTGGAACAACAAGATGGCAGAAAAACGGTATTTGATATCAGCGCACGACTTAGACCTCAATGACCAAGAGACGCGGGCGGAGATCGATCAAATCAACAACTCCCTTGGCAATGCCATTGCTCACGACATCGCATCAGACGGCACGGCGGTAGCTGAGATTATGGACGCAAACTTGGGCAATACCGACACCACCGACGCATGCAAACTCCTTCTGATTTCTTCATTGGCCAATGTCCCAAATGCCGTGCTTGGCCTATCTATTCCTGAATTAATCGCATACCTCTGCGAACCTGGCCGCGATTTATCCCGTCTCAAGACGGATGTTCTTGAGAAGCTAGCAACAGCGGCTTGGTACCTTCACAGCACCCGAGACGGAAAACTTTATTTTAGAAACGTGCAGAACCTAAACGCCAAGCTTGAATCCCTGGTTAAGGCCTATGCGTCGGAGCAGGCTATAAAGGAGTTGAGGGAACGTCTCAATGAACTTTTCAAGCCTGTCACTGGCTGGTGTTATCAGAAGCTTCAAATCCTTCCTGCCATAGATGAGATAGAGCTTGAGCAGGATAAGGTGACGCTGGTCATTACCGAACCACGACCTGGCGGCGGGCTCAGGCCTGAACTCGAAGACTTTTACAAACAAGCCACATGGAAAAACCGGATAGCCTTTCTGACAGGTACAAAGGACACCTGGGATATCTTGATTGACGTCGGAAAGCGCCTGAAGGCAATCCAGCATATCCTCCAGGAACTCGAAGAGGAAAAAGTGGCTGAGAACGATCCTCAAATGGTCCAGGCCAAAGACCTCGAAGAAAGGATCCTGCAAAACTTTCATTCTGCTGTTCGCGAGACCTTCACGGTATTGTGGTATCCTGTTGAATCGGGCCTAACCAGTGCTGATTTTCTGATGAAGTTTAAGGAGAATAAGTACTCCGGAGAGCAGCAGATTCTTGATATTCTAAAAGAAAAGATGAAATTCACCGAAGAGGTATCGGGTGAAACCTTCAGGAAAAAGTGTGAGCAGCGGCTGTTCACTCAGCAATCCATGCCATGGAAAGAGGTAAAACGAAGAGCCGCCACCAATCCCAAATGGCAATGGCACAGGCCCGATGCCCTGGATATGTTGAAAGAAGAATGCCTCCATAAGGACGTGTGGCGGGAAGATGGCGGCTTTGTGGACAAAGGGCCCTTCCCTCAGCCTAAGACAAGTGTGGTGGTCAAGGAGGCCAACCGCAATGATGACACTGGGCAAGTAACCCTCCACATCACGCCCATTCATGGTGACACCGTCTATTGGGAAATCGGGGCCTCGGCCACCACCGCTTCTGCCAAACTGGATGGCAACACCCTTCAAACCAAGGAGCTTGAAGTGTCCTTCCTTGCTGTGGATTCAACCGGGGTCCATGAGCCCGGAGATCCCTATACCTGGAGGAACAGGATTACCCTCAAGCACAGGGTATACCAGAGCGGCGATGACAAAAAGGTGGAGTTAAGAGCCGCCCCGGAGGCCTTTATTCATTATACGACGGACGGCAGCGATCCGAAGGTGGCAGGGGCCACCTATGAAGGTCCTTTCAGCGTTCCAAAGGGTGCCCCTTTTGTTCTTGCCTATGCTGAAAGAGACGGGATCGAGTCTGAAGTGGAACGCATCCCCATCAATTGGGAGGGCCCTGAAGAAGTCAAAGTGGAGCCTGACCGCCCGGCCTTGTGGAAACGATTGCAGAGAGCAGAAAGCACCAAAGAGTCCTATGAATTCCTCGATCGCTCAAGGCGCCTCAATGCAAGCCCTATGGGCATAACCATTACTGTTGGTGGTGCGGGTGGCGTGCGAGAATGGGTGGAGCTCACGACATATGAAGAAAAGAAGATTTCCCCGGATCTCATAGAAGAATGCCTCAATTCCCTCAGAAAGATACAGACAGAAGGCCAGGTGACGATGGAGGCCAAATCCCTCTACTTTGAGAGCGGACAGGATCTCCTTGATTGGGTCGAGGAGGTCAAGACCGAACTTGGACCTGGCGAGATAAAACAGTAGGTTAACCATGGCCAAGAAACCCCCGAGCCCTCAGATGCTCCTTTCCCGCTCCTTTGGTTTTGACCCGGAAGAGAGCAGACACCATTTCGTGGTGGAGATCCCCCGCGGTGCCACGCAGGAAATCAAAGTGAGCGAGCACTTCTCGTGGGATAGGAACACCGGCTCAAGCCCCATGACCTTGGGAAGGCGCTTGGATGGCCAGATCAGGGTGATACTGGCACGGCCCAAATGGGATGCCGTGGCAGATGAGGTCCGCGCTGAGTTCAACCGCCGCCTCAAGCAAATGGGCAGAAGGAGTGGGTCCTGGCAGGTGGGCCAAAATCTTGTGCGCCGTGAGCTTGGAAAGGAGCTTGTACTCCTTCTCTGGGCGATCGAGGAGGCAGACCCCTCCCTTATCCCCAACGCAATTGCCAACTGGAAGGGGCTTTATCCGGAGGAACGCTGGTGGCTTTATACTCAGACTGCGGCAGCAACAGGGCATGGTGTGAGTGATCGGTCCAAAGGTTGGCGCAAGGCAGTCAGATTTGCACTCACGGAGAACCCAGTAACCCTCGAGTCAGATAAACCCATCATTCCCGAGTTTTTCCGCATGGCCGAGGGACGCTCCCTCTTCAGCCAGCATGGAGGTGCTCCTAAAAACAGAGCGAGGAAGAAAAACCATGGTGAGTAAGATTGAATCCACAACACTACCATCTAATGACCCACCCCTTGCATGGGCTCCTTCGTTTATGGAGCATCAGTTCCCGGTCTCCAAGGTATCCATGGAAAGCTATAAAGAGCGCAAGGCAGGCTCAGGCCAGACACTTACGGGACTTGGCAAGTGGTGGGGCAGAAAGCCCCTTGTCATGGTGCGGGCGGCGCTGCTGGGGCTGTTGCTCCCTGCGTCTGATAACCCCAGGAGGGATAAAGAAATCTTTTTAAAGCTCATGACCATGGATTCAGAGGGCCTTTGGCGCAGGAAAAACAAGGCAATACCAAAATCCCGCCTTGTCCAGGAACTCCTCAGCATGCCCCCAAGCATCCGAAAGCGGTTTCTGGATGATTCATCAGATAAGGGTGCTCCTGACCTGCGATCAGGGTTGTCCCGTGAAGACAAGGCTGAGCTTCAGTGCCTTGTGTTTGAGCGAATGCCGTATTCCGAAAAGTTGAGCTATTGCTGCCGACCGGAGCAGATAGAGGGCCCTTCGCCAGAGGCATGGGAAGAGATAAACAAATACCTCGGAACCAACGTAAGGAGCCTCCCAGAGCTGGTGGAGGAACTGGGGAGGCGACGGTTCGGCCACAGACCAAGGGTTGGGGATTCCTTTTGCGGGGCCGGGTCCGTGCCCTTTGAGGCGGCCCGCCTTGGCTGCGATGCCTATGGGTCGGACTTGAGCCCTGCGGCGGCACTGCTCACATGGGCTGCCCTCAACATCGTGGGTGGCGGTGAAGAGGTGGCACAGGAGGTCCGCAAGGCGCAGCAGCAAGTCTTTGAGGCGGTTGACAGGCAGATTACCGAATGGGGCATTGAGCACAATGAACTGGGGTGGCGGGCAGATGCCTACCTCTATTGCGTGGAGGTGCGGGACCCTGAATCGGGCTGGATGGTACCCCTTGCACCCTCGTGGGTGATCTCCGAGAAGTTCAACGTGGTGGCCATGCTGGTTCCTGATCCCCAGAACAAACGGTACGATATCGAGATACGCGAAGGGGTCTCCGACGAGGAGATGCAGGCTGCTAGGGAGGGCGGCACCGTGAAAGACTCCCGCCTTGTTCCGCCCGATGGCGGACCCTCCACCCCCATTGAGGCCATCAGGCGCAACCTGAGGATGTGGGAAAACGAGGACCTGGTCCCAAGACCCGACGATGTATTCCAGGAGCGGCTCTACTGCATCCGCTGGGTGGAGACCTACTATGAGATGAAAAGGGGCGGACAGATAGTGGAGCTTACCAGGGAAGAGGCCCAGGCCCTGCCTGATTTCGAGGACTTGTTAAGATCAGGCAAGCTCAAGGAAAAGACAAGACGTCACTACAGGGCTCCTACCGCCGAAGATCTAAAACGGGAAGAAAGGGTGCTCGAGTTGTTGAAGGAGCGCTTTTCCGAGTGGCAGGCCAAGGGCTACATCCCCAGCCGCCGGATTGAGCCAGGGGCGAAGACTGACGAGCCTATACGAACACGGGGCTGGACCCACTGGCACCATCTGTTCACGCCGAGGCAGTTGTTGGTGTACGGCAGTTTCGCTCGAGAAATTGCTCTCTTAAAGCGGCCAACTAAGAAACTATGGAGTAATATCAGCATATTTCTGTCTATTGGGAATTGCTGTAACTGGAACTCGAGGCTTTGCCAATGGATACCAAACATTAAGAGGAGTGGAGGAATTGGGTCGGTTGCCCAAACGTTTTATAACCAAGCATTAAACACCTTCTTTAACTACGGAACCCGGGGGATGTTACTATTGAAAGACACGTTTTGTAAATTCTTCTCGTCCTTTGATATCAACTCACACTCTACGATAAAATGCGCAGACGCCAGATCCGTTAAAGATAACGCGGAACTCTGGATTACCGACCCCCCTTATGCCGATGCGATCAACTACCACGAGCTTTCAGAGTTCTTTCTCGCCTGGTATGAAAAGCACCTGCCCAGGCTCTTTCCCGAGTGGTACACGGACTCAAAGCGGCAACTTGCCGTCAAGGGAGACGATCCCATTGAGTTTCGAAAGGCCATGGTGGACTGCTACAGGCGCCTGGTGGAGCATATGCCTGAGAACGGGCTCCAGGTGGTCATGTTTACCCACCAGGATGCGGCTGTGTGGGCGGACCTGACCTTGATCCTGTGGGCAGCGGGGCTCCGGGTGACCGCCGCGTGGTGCATTGCGACAGAGACCGATTCCGCCCTGAAGAAGGGCAACTATGTCCAGGGAACCGTTCTTTTGGTACTGCGAAAAAGGACCGAGCAAGAGCCCGTGTTCCTGGACGAGATCGTGCCCAGGGTTGAATCGGAGGTAAAACGCCAACTGGACTCCATGCTGGCGCTGGAAGATGAAAGCGACCCCAGCTTTGGGGATGCCGATTATCAGCTTGCCGCCTATGCCGCTGCATTGCGTGTGCTTACGGAAAGGCCCATCGAGGAGATCGATCCTGCCAAAGAGATCCTGCGGCCCAGGCAAAACGGAGAGATGAGCCCGGTGGAGCGGCTTATCCGGAGTGCTGTCAAGATCGCCTGCGATCACCTGGTACCTCGTGGCCTTGACCGGGATGTATGGAAGGGCCTCTCGCCCTGGGAGCGGTTTTACCTCAAGGGCCTGGAGGTAGAAAGCCACGGGGAGTACAGAAATGGGGTTTATCAGGAACTGGCAAGGGGCTTTGGCGCCACGGATTACGCCCAGCTTCTGGCCTCCACAAAGGCGAACCGGACAAGGCTCAAGACACCGACTGAGTTTGGCCGGCGGATGCTCTCGGGCGATGGGTTTTCCGGCTCCCTGGTTCGGCAAATTCTGTTCGCTATTCATCAGGCCTCCAAGACCGACCAGGTGGGCGATGGGCTAAACTGGCTCAGGACCGAACTTCCCGATTACTGGCAGAGCCGGGATAAAATAACCAATATTCTAGATTTTCTGGCCGGTTTCTCAAAGGTGGGCAGCATGGAGCACTGGCACAAAGAGGGCAATATGGCCGGCATACTGGCCGGTGCGGTCAGGAACGATCACATATAATATGTGGAAAGCTTAATGGGGTTGTTCAGGCATGATTCGGCGCTTTTCCTCCCGGAGACAAAAGCTCGAGAAGACCTTCCTTGAAGCACGTCTCAAGGGGGCTCTTGCCTATGACCGCATAGCAGGATACTTTTCCTCTTCCCTTTTGGAGATTGCTGGGGAAACCATAGAGTCAATGAAAGGGCCTGTAAGGGTTGTCTGCAACTCCCAACTTGATCTCTGGGATGTGAAGACAGCCTCAGGTGCGAAGCAGGGTCTGTGGAGAGCATGGTGCGCATCTCGGCCGGAAGACTTGGTGGATGGCCCAGGGGAGCCTAAGGCCCGGGAGCGATTCAAACGGCTCTTTCATCTCCTAAGCGACGGGAAGCTGCAGGTCAGGGTGCTGCCGGATTCCGCATTCGGGTTGATTCATGGAAAGGCGGGAGTGATCACCCTTGCTGACGGGTCTAAGACATCGTTCATAGGAAGCATCAATGAGTCGAAATCCGCGTGGCAGGTC
>JAFDHB010000193.1 GCA_019308985.1 Deltaproteobacteria bacterium
AAAACCTGTTCTCAACACTCTACGCCTTTGTCGAAACCATAGAAGCCAGGGATCCATACACCAAGCAGCACTCGGCCAGGGTAACGGATTATGCGGTGAAAATTGCGGAGATTGCCGGATGCGCCCAAGAAGAGATAGAAACACTGAATATCTCCGGCAATCTGCATGATATCGGCAAGATAGGCATACCAGACAACATACTCTTAAAACCCGGCCGGCTCACGGATCACGAGTTCGAGATAATAAAGAGGCATCCTTCCATAGGGGGCAATATCCTGGGGCATTTTGAGATGTGGTCAAGAGAACAGGAGGTAGTAAAGTACCACCACGAGAGGTGGGATGGGAAGGGTTATCCGGATGGACTCAAAGGTGAAGAGATTCCCTTTCTCTCAAGGATCATCTCCGTAGCCGACGTCTACGACGCCCTCACTTCTGACCGTTCTTACAGGAAAAAGCTGCCGGAGCAAACCGCGGCGGGAATGATAAGGGAAAACAGCGGCCTCCAGTTCGACCCCAAGATCGTGGAGGCCTTCCTGGAAATTTACGAGCAGGGAATATTCAAGACTGATCGGCCCTGTTCCTGAACAGGATTTCACACCCCGCGGGAGTGGCTTGACAACCCCTTGATGCTCCCTTCACTACTTTGCCGAAGACGCCCTTTTCATGATGACGGGCGACACCTTTGACCTCTTTGCCTCATAGAGCCTTGTGTCGGCTTTACTGATCAATTCATCTTCATCCCCCACCTGATCCCTTTCGTCCGTGGAGGAAATACCATAGCTTATTTCGACTTTGATCTTTCTGCCGCACCAGGTAAATCTTCGGGTCTCGAGCTTTCCCGATATCCTTCTCATGAGGACCTCAGCCCTTTCCATTCCGGTCTCCGGTATTAGAATAACGAATTCGTCTCCTCCGTATCTTGCAACAATGTCCGTCCTCCTCACCATTTTCTTCAGGCATCGGGCGATCTCTTGAAGGACATGATCGCCCCCTTGATGACCCAGAGAGTCATTGATTTCCTTGAAATTATCCACATCGATCATAACGAGGGAAAGGGGATTCCTATATCTCAATGATTTCTGGAACTCCCTTGCCATCAGGTCTCTAAACCCTTTTCGATTGTAAACTCCGGTGAGGCCGTCGGTCACTGCCATTTCCCCGACCCGATGGTATTCCTGGGCGTTTTTCAGGGATATGGCAAGGATGTTGGCTATGGTAGAAAGCAACTCCTTCTTCCCTTCAAAAGGCTCCCTGGAATTTCTTCCAATTATGCCTACCAGCCCCAAGGCCCTTCCAGCAAACTCCAGGGGCTGTATCCAGGCCCTTCGCAGGGATATGGGGCAAGAGAGGTATGCAGCCCCGCCTGATTTGTGGGTCTTGACCGACACATCTTCGGCCTTTACGGTTTCCCCGGAAAAGGAATGAAACATCTTGGTCATTTCCTTTGCCATATTGCGGAGGTTGTTTTCGCCTATTTCACCATGTGATGAGTGAAATGCCAGATACCACGCGGCGCCTATTTTATACAAGATTCCCATGTGGCAGGCATCAAGGATCTCCAAGAGACCGGTCTTTATGATCCTGGGAAGGATGTTGCCCCAGTTCAGTTCATATGCTATCTCTTTGCTGAGCTTGTTCATGAGCAGCAATTCCTGGTTCTTTGTCCTGAGCCTCTCCTTCTCCTTTTCGACCTTTTCGTTCACCTTCTTCAGGTCATCTATCACCCCCATAACCTCCATGAATCCTTTTGTGTTTTCCAATCCCGCCATCAACGTATCACAGATGCGCTCTGGTATGAGAGTGCGGGGCACAAAACCGTAGACCCCGGACTGAAGAAGGTCTGACAGTTCTTCCGGCTTGATCTTTTCCCCGTACAGGATCAGGCACGGCCTGCGCCTCTCTTCCTTGAGAAGCCCTGTCAACCTTCGTACCCATGCTCCGCCCACCAGATCGTAATCGACCAACACAACGGCGAAACCACCGTTCAGGATTTTGTTATCCGTCATTTTCTCCATTGAAACCAGGTCAACGTCAAACCCTTTTGGGCCGAGGATCGCCTGAAACAGTTCACGGTCTTTCTGATCTCGGCTGATCACAAGGGCCCTCTCAAGCATCCTTCTACCTCCCCCCTCTCTTTTCATCCTGTCTTGAGGAAACCTTAACCACAAACTACCTGTCTTCCATCATCTGGTTTATCTTCCTGGAAAGCTCTTCCAGTCCATAGGGTTTCTGGATAAACCCGACTTTGCCCTTTTCCTGCATCTCCTCAAGAATGCCTTCCAAGATATAACCGCTGGAAAACAGCACCTTCGCATCCGAATTTATCTCCTTTATGGCTTCGTAAACCTCTATCCCGCCCGTATCAGGCATGATCAGGTCCAGGATTACAAGGGCGACTTCTTCCTTCTGCGTCTCATAGAGCCTTATTCCATCTCTTCCGTTTTTGGCGGTGAGGGCCCTGTAACCTAATCTTTCCAGCATCTCTCTTCCCAGGGAGATGATCATCTCCTCATCATCTATGAGGAGAACGGTCTTAGTGTCTCGTGCCTCTTGTCCTTTTTCTCCCATGTGCGCCTTTCTTTCCGCAATTTCTTTGCTTATCGCCGGCAAGTAGATCTCAAATGTGGTTCCAATGCCCTTTTCAGAATCCACCCAGACATAACCCCCATGAGCCCTTACAATGCCGTAAACGGAAGAAAGGCTCAGTCCCGTACCCCTGGCCAGGCCTTTTGTCGTAAAGAACGGGTCAAAGATACGATCCTTCTCCGGTTTGCCCATACCGATCCTGGTGTCGCTGATAGTCAGCCGCACATATTCACCCTGCCGCACCATTTCCCGTGCAATATGCCCCATATCCTCGTGTGTGACATTCATGGTTCTTAATTCAACGGTCCCCCCCTCGGGCATTGCCTCGGCGCAATTCCTGTAAAGGACCATCAGGCATTTCCATATTTGCCTCCGATCCACCTCCACGGGTAAGAGGTCCCCCGCGAGTTCCCTCTTGATGGTTACCTTCTCTGTATTTGCCCTGAAGGCATTGGAAGTGGCCTCGACGATATGGTTGAGATCTGCCCGCCCGGGTTTATGAGATCCGTCCCCCGCCATGTCGAGAATAAGGCCTGTCAGTTCAGAGGCCCTTTCCGTAAGCCCTTCAATTGTCTTTAATCTCTCATAGTCAGGATGTCCGTTATTTTCTTGTAGCAGGATCATGGAGACATTCCCCTGGATCCCCATGAGAATATTGTTGAAGTTATGGGCGATACCAGCGGCCATGGTACCGATTGCTTCCATCTTTTCCGTAAGATGGATTTGATCCTGTCTTCTCCTTTCCCGTTCTTCATACAGCTTGCGTTCGGTTATATCACGTACGATTCCCTGGATTGTCTTATCTCGCTCATTAATAAGGCTCGAAGACACTTCAACATCCACCATGCCGCCATCAGCCCTTTTCAAGCGAGTCTCAAAAAACAAGGGAAGGCCTCTTTCGACAAGGGCGATCCTTTCCATGGCCCTGGTGTACTCATCCTCTGGGTGAAGATCCCTGATCTCCATGGTGAGCAGTTCTTCCCTGTCATAACCCAGAAGATCGCATGTCCTTTGATTTACATCCAGGATTCGGTCCTGCTTGTGTATAAGGATGGCATCATTTGATTGCTCGAAGAGTCTCCGGAAATGTTCTTCCTTTTGGCGCAGATCATTACTGTCTATCTCCTGGAGAAAGAAATAGAATACGAATGCCCACCACACGGGGATCATCGCTCCGATCAGATCTTCCGTGCTCTCTATCGTATCGTTCGCACCGGACCCTCCCAGGAGTAAACAGAGGCCGTAGGAGACGGTAAATATGAGCCCCCCGACAAACACGGCCCTTGCCTTGTGTAGAAATCGCCGGTTGACGGGCTTTAACAGGATTATCAATGTCAGCAGGGACGCTGCCAGGAAGATAATGTCAACGGCGACTACGGGGTTCATTGGGCCTGACCTTTCCTGTTGCGGAAGGATTTGCCGGCCCAGAGGGCGAGCATGATAGAACTCCCGGCATAGCAGGCATGTTCCATAAAGTTTAAGAGCCTGTTCCAGAGGAATCCTTCTAGGACCGTGAAGGCCCAGCCCCCGAAGGCTAGATAGAAGGCAAGGAACAGTGTCCCGGATGAAGAGATGCGCTTGAGCTTGGAGCGACTGCCCAGGACAAAGATCAAGACACCCAGCCCGATCAAAAACATCATGACTTCGTTTTCCTGTATCATGCCCTTATCTCCGGATCATTCCAGGTCCCGGTTTGAAACGGTCTCAGAATACTCCATAACTGCTCATCATATAGCAATAACCGTGCCGACCGGCTGTGAAGGATTTTTCTTCTGTGCTCTTAGTCACTTAAGCCATTTGTCATAGAATCTCGAAGTCAAGACGGGAAGCTGGAAGATTTCATGCTTCATAACGTCAAATTGCTGACGGGGGATGGTGATCAAGGGGTGAGCAGGGGGTGAGCAAATGGACAAGGGGCGGGATATAAGCCCCGCCCCCTGCAAACAGAAAAAGGGTGTCATGTCAGAAGTCCTTGAAATCCTCGTCTTTCACATCCTGATCGTCCATGGGAATCACTTCCTCGGGACTGGCCGCCTTTGCCACGGCTGCAGGCCCCTTGTTCCCCTTGCTCACCGGGGTTACTACGCCTTTGGTTCCGGCCCCATGCTGAGATCCGGCAGTCTTTGCACCCACTGCCCTCTTGGCTTGCACGCCATGGCCCCCGTTCAGGTTGAAGGTGGCAAGCATGCTGTTCAATTCCTGGGCCTGCGCGCTCAACTCTTCCGAGGCGGAGGCCGACTCCTCTGCATTGGCCGCATTCTGCTGCACCACCTTGTCCATCTCCGCAACCGCCTTGTTCACCTGCTCAATCCCCTGGGCCTGCTCGCTGGAGGCCGCAGCGATCTCGTTGACAAGCTCACCGACCTTGCTGGTACTGGTGGCGACCTCGTTGAATTCCTTGTTCGTCCTTTCGACCAGCTCAGATCCGTTCTTCACCCTCTTGATCGTACCCTCGATCATGTCGGCGGTGTTCTTGGCGGCATCGGCAGAACGCATGGCGAGGTTCCTCACCTCATCGGCCACCACCGCGAACCCGGCACCGGCTTCACCCGCCCTGGCGGCCTCAACGGCCGCATTAAGGGCCAGAAGATTGGTCTGAAAGGCAATCTCATCAATGGTCTTGATGATCTTCTGGGTCTCTTCGCTCGCCCCGGTGATGTCTTCCATGGCCTTGGTCAAGGCATCCATGGATTCCTTCGCCCTGCTTACTGACCTGGCGGTCTCTTCCAGGGAAGCGGCCTGCTCCTGGGCGCCCTCTGCCAGTGACTGGCTTGAGGCAGCCACCTGCCCGGACGCAGAACCCACCTGCTCGGCAGCCGTGGTAACCTGGTTTAACGGAAATGTATCATTAAGTGATTATATAGTAATATCAACCAAGTAAATGATACTAGTTAGTGTATCGCACTATATATAGCCTTTATTTATAGGTGATTACACAATATATAGTTGACAAAAGTGCGGATTTCTCCTATAGTCAGTTGAATCACTTTTACGGAGGATATCATGGAGAATCTGCACATTCGAGATGTATTGCTTGAATTCGAGGGTGACGATCCTTCCAAGTATGGCCTCTTTCCTTTATTCGCATGGTATCTGGTGGATTATGTTAAGCTACTGAAAAGGCTAAAACCCTTAACGGTTAAAAGAAAGCGAAATAATAAGAACCCTATTAAGAGAAGAAGGCCGAAATTTACAGAAGCGTAACTGTTTAGCTATTTCAAGCAGCTATGGATAATTTGGCCTCGTTTTTTTCGAATAGCGGTGGCAAAGAATCTGTTTTGCAATAGAACCTCAAAGCTTCTTCAAGTGTACTAATTGCATCTTGCTCATGCAGATGCAGGGTGCGGAAAATAGACATCAGGATGGCCTGCGTTTTTGCACCCCTCTCAGAACGGTTGCAGTAAGAATTCTTCCTCGCCACTACGGCAGTGACTGACGTCAACTATTTTTTCCTCCAGCGACAATTAAACCCGAATTTCGCAAGGCCCTTGGGTAGGGGATCGTTTACGATCCTAAATTCTTCATAATATTGGCTACTTGTAGCCCAAAGGCTTCCCCACCCTTGAAAATCAATTCAGTAAAGATCCGGGGCCAGAGGGCCCGGCTTTGCTTGACCCCTGAAAGGGGCTATGGCCCAAAGCAAGCAACGACATGGAGAAGCCAGAATTCAGAAGTCAGGAGCCAGAAGAACTCTCATGTCGCTTGGCTCCAACAGATCTATACTGTTGGTTGAGCAAAAGGCCAAACTCTTATTCTGGATTCTGGATT
>JAFDHB010000194.1 GCA_019308985.1 Deltaproteobacteria bacterium
ACGCTTGAGATCATCGATCTCATCTCTCAGCTGATCCCACTCGTTTTCCTTTTCCTCTTCAGAGGCAAATTCGTCGGCCAGGAAGAAGGTTATGAGGAATTCAAGGAAGTCCATTTCCTCATCTTGCAATTCACTATGGCTTCTGTTTCTTTATCTTATATTTCTTCTTCAGGGCAGACAGATCCACTGATCCTCTCCTTGTGGGGGTGCCTGAGACAAGCCTTTTCCTTTTGTCCCTTTCAGGCTTCCGGTGTTGCCAGATTGTCCTGCTCGTTGTCTTTCCAACTTTTTTGAGATCCAAGCCGATAAACCTGAGTTTTAGCCAACCCATGGGGTACCTGCCATCTGCGAGATTGCGAGTGGTACCAAAGTCCATCGGTCTGGAACGCCCTCCTCTCCCACGAACCATGACCTTTCGATAACGATTGATACTTTTTGACTCTGCCTGGGTAAAGCGGCCCACACGGATGAGGCACTCATCTTGCGATAGTTCGCTGGCCGCTTCAACAAGCCTACGAGATTCTTCAGCATAAGGTGAGTTTATGTAAAAGCGTTCGTGTTCCTCATGGAGGTTTTTGAGATAAAATTCCCTGCATGCTGAAAGAACGAACTCGGGCTCTATATACATGGAAATCGCTGGTCTCCTATCTTTGCCCGCCCTGATGGTTTTGTCCTTGAACCCTTCAAAGAATTGTAGCACGGTACGAAATGATAGATTGCCGCCGTCCAGATACGATCTTGCAGCTTCAAAGCGAAGGCCCAGGTTGGTCAGGGTGGCCCGGTTAGGGGAATAGTTGAACACATGATAGATGATGGTACTCCAAGGCACCAGATCCACGTCTTCGACTTTAAGGGCTTTGAACGGATCCGCCTCCATGGACCGGTAACCCAAAACCCAAGATTCCATTGCCCTGGGATTCCTTAAGGTATTCCCTTCAAGGGTGATGTGCCTATCCTCTAGAACCCTATCAATCACTGCTGTGCGAATAGCCCCTTTAAGCGAAGACCCGGGGATAGCCGGGATGAAACGGTTGCCATTCCTGAAAAAAGGCTCGAAAATTAACTGATTGCGAGGATCGTCTATTTTGCCTGAATATTCCCTGACCACGGATTCTGAAACTGCAATGCTCGCCAGCGCATCTCTGGACGGATCGAGGCGGGTGTTGAGGAACTTGCGGATTTCTATCAGGTTGTTTTTTTCTACGAGACTCAGGAACTCGGCTCTATCGCGTTCAGAAAATCGCTGAACGACGCTAGCCATCTCAAAATAATATAGCCGGTCCCCACGCATAAAAGAACAAAAGGGATCAAGCTCATTTCCCCATCCCACATGGACAGGAGAGAGAAACATCCCCTCCACCTCGACTGCCCTCATGATGCCATTATTCATTTTCCTCGCCCCCCAAGTTGATAAAGTAAGGCAGACAATAAGTCTGTTGCCTCACATTGCGAAGTTCAGGATGGATTGGTCCTACGCTCTGGCCGTACAGGGGCTTTACTTCCCTGGTCTTGAAAACGGCTCCGGGTTTGAGCATAACAAGAGGAGTCTTTGGGAAGGCCACGGCGCCCTGAGAATAAGGCCCTCCCAGCTTCCCGTATTTTGTATCAATTGAGTAATAACCGCCATAAAGACTTTCGTCAGGAATAAAGTGAGAAAGGGCTATGACTGCATTTCCTTTGTTCGGAAAAGTGTACTCAGCCACACCTTCAACCAAAAACTGTCCCTTTCCTGTGCTGCTGTCTTTACCATAGCCCCATCTGCCCATGAGTGAGAATAGCTCCCCCACATCTTCCTCGGTCCACCCAAGGGATGTTCTGACGTAAATGTCAAATGAAAGGCTCCGGGTTCTGTTTTCCAAAGTGTGGAAAAAACCGCCCCCTTCTTTTTCTACCATACCCGTCAGACGGTTGATCGTGTTGTGGGCGACAAGGGTTTCATTCTCGGGAACCTTGGCTGGCTTGACCTTGCCCCCCTTTTTAATTTCACTACTCAGAAGGGCCCTGGCCAGATTCAACGGGGTCAGGTCTTCGGCAATCTCCTTAAGTTCGACCTCTTCGATCCATTTGGTTTTCCGGACCCGTTTCATGAGTGAAAGAAAGCGAAGGAAATTCTCTTTGCTTCCCTCGGGAAAGAATTCTGTGAAAAGAGAGGTACCTGCCTCTTCACGCACCGGAGGTAAGCACGGATATGGGAAAAAGCCTGAAGGGAAACCGTCTGAGACCAAAACGGCTGGATTTGTGTCGTAGTCACCCAGGATTTCATTGAGCAGAGCCCCTTCGCCATTCTGGTACCTGTAGATCCAGCACAAATGCCCAAAGATAGTGTCTGAATGGAATGGAGTGCACAAATCGCTGGTGAGCCGGATGCTAACCTTGAAGGTTTTCACGCCGCCCTCCCGAAGATTGCCTGGGGTTCGGGCAGTGATAGACTTGTCTCATGGCCACCCTCTGTCTTGGTGAGGTTCTCAAACGAAATACGTCCATATCCACGGCTCCCAGAGCCGCCCAGGGCATCCATTTGTACAAGGCGCAGGGCAACCAAGACCTTGTCAAAAAAATCCCGGTCTGTTCTTGAGTCGCCATCAATTTCCATGATCTTATAGCTCATCTCAAAATCGAAAACGGCCCCAGCAGGAACTCTCTCGGTTGTGCGGAGGCCGCCCCCGCCAGCTTTCCCTTCCAGGCGGTTGATCCAGTTTTCAACCTTTTCCTCAGTGAGGGACAGCCCTCCGTCTATGCCTCTTTTCCAGTCTTCATTCAGAAAGGCATCGCGTACGATCAGCCGCGTAGGGCCAAAGCGCCAATCCTGCTCGGTGGTACCAAAGATACGGCACACGGGACAGTCCTTTTGACTGCACGTGTGAACCTTCCCGTCTGGCTGAATCTTCTGCTCAAGCCATTCGGTAAGGGACCTCATCTTGCCCTTTAGAGAGGAACCCGGGATGTAGGGCTCCCCGTTCGGGTGCTTTATAACAGGCATATCAATGCCGCCAATTTCAATATCGTCCTTGCTCCCGCCTATGTGGAGACCGGTTTTTAGCTTGATCTGCCCTCTGATTGTAATAATTTCCTTCAAAACCATGGTTTGGCCTCCTTTCAGCTCTTCTCTGGGGAATAGTAGTAAAAATATCCATAGACGGCCTCAAAGAACTTGCAGAAAACCTCAAAGTCCTTAAGGGATTTGATAAGAGCGATATTTTTCTCAATGAAATTCTTGAATTCATCAGTCACCGCATCCCGCCCCCTGGCGTAGGTGACCTTGGCTTTCATCATCATGATCTCTGGGAGCTTTCGTCTAAACGCATTTTCCCGCTCCTGATCGTGGAATTGATTCAGGTATCGCTGAATGGCCTTGACGTCGTCAAAAAACCGCCTGATTTGTGTTGTGCTGATTTTGACGTCACCTCTTCCCTTGAGTTTTTTGCTTGTCTTCTTCACCAAGTCTTCGCCTATTTGCTGTGCCACAGAGGAAAACAGCTCCGGCCTTACTCCACCTTCCTTGTCATAATAGCTGATGGTCACACCTCCTGGATTCCGAGTCGCTTGTTGCTGCATTATCTTCCCTCCTTTCTATGCTACCCTCTGTTTAAATAAAGAGCCCACTGGACCGCAAGGTGAAGGGGTTCCTCACCTTCAATGTAATCCCGGTAGACTTCAATCAAAGTGTCTTGAACCTCGGGAGACATCTTCTCCTTGGCCAGCCTGCCTAGCTTGTAACGGAACAGCGAAGCATAGGCCCCGCACTTGAGAACTCGCTTTTCTAAAAACCCTTTTTTCATCTCTTTGAGCGTAAGGAAGTCGTAAACTAGGCCACGGCTGACCTTAGACTTAGGATCGTTGATCAGCCGATCCAGTTCATCTTTTAGTTTCACGATGCTGGGAAATCGAGACCAGGAAAGGACCTCTCCCCAAAGGTGGAGGCTGTCCTTTGCATCGCTTTCCATTTTGGCCTTATCCAGCCCCTGTTCGGCAACACGGGATATGTAGTTGACCGGATGCTTGCTTTTCATCAGGTTGAGTGTGCCGCACATGGTGATATCAGGATTTGAGCATGTGTACCTTCGGAAGTCTTTATAAATCCGATTTGCCAGACGAAATGTCTTTGTCCAAGGACCTATGAGAAACAAATCATCACCTCCGGCAAAGACAGTATAAGTATCCTTAAATTCTGCATCAGTCGCCATTAGGTGTGGAAGATAAATGGTGAAAAACCTGTCCATCATTCGGCTAAAAGTGGTGTATCGCCCAAGGGTCAGGCGATTGCCCTCAGCACCCTCGTGACCACGGAGACCATATCCAAAAAGAAAGCCCAGATTATCTACGTCGGCCTTGAATACAGCCAGATAGGGCCGTCCCTGATAACCGCTTCCGTCAGCCTTTGGCCTCAGCGATGAAAGAGAAATGTGGTGAAACGTCTTCGGCCATCCGTGCCGGATGCCCTCCTTTGCCTCTTTGGTCTGCTCTGCTGTATTGAGATTTGTGAAAACCTCGTTCTGCCTGTCTGATTCGTGAAAAATCGGTATGTAGTTGGCAATGGTTTTTACAGCATATGTGGAATCCCTTTCCTGAATAATATTCCAAACTAGCTCCCAAGCACCGCCCTTTAGGGGCTGCTCAGATAGAAAAAAGTAGCCTCCGGGCACCGGCAGTCCATCTTGTGGACACTCGTTCCCGGCTGCATAAGCCAAAAACCTCCGTGAGACTATCTTGCTGCCCAAGCCTGAGAGCCTATTGCAATCCTGGCAGTAGAACACGGTTGCGGCCTCATCGACCGACATCAGCGCCTGCTTCTTTCCACACGCACGACACAGCCCCTTGTCAGGTTGGTAATCTTCCCAGAATGAACCCAGCAGATGTCCCTCCTTTTTACCAACAACCGTTGACAGCTTCCGGAGCTTTACCTCTTGGGCTTTCTGGTTTAAGGCACCAAGAAATGAGGCAAATCGATCCATGTGGAGGTCAACTCCGGTGGCTGGCAACCAAGAAAGATTAACCGTCAATTCCCCTTGGAACCGATCGAGACAAAAGTTGTCTGTAATTGCCTGAAGCTCTTTCAATTTCTGTTCATAACCATCCAAGTTGGGGGCCAAAATGATGGAACGACCACCCGCATCCACCAGGCGATTGATTGAGTAGAGCCCCAACTCCGAGCAGAGCAACCGGAATGTCCCTTCCATTAGGATGTTTAGATAAAAAGAGCGGGCCCTGAGCATTCTGGCTGCTCCTTTGGCAGCGTCCACGGTAATATCAAAAATGTATTTTTGTATGCCACTTAGATCCAGGTTGATAAAAAGATATTTTTCCTTTTCCCGGTCCCTGACAGACTTCTCGTCAAGGCTCCCCGTCTCTTTGTGGTATCTAAAGAGTGTGTGGGCCAAGGCTGCGGTAGTCATCAAGTGATCATAAAGCGAGATATCACTCCAGACTTTTCGGCCAAGGCTGTAAGTTGCCGACGGGACAGCCCAGAAATGATACTCGAGAATGGAAATGACCGCTTCGAGATAATTGGAAAATGGTTGCAGCTCAGACACCTTTTCAAAAGAAGTCTCAAGGCGATTCCACAGATTTTCATATTCACCGGCTGCCGTGGACAGATCACTGGGCAGAATCGCTTGGGCTTGCTCAGGAAACATGGCCTGCGGGTCCATACAGATCAGGGGATAACGGTAATGGAACCCATCGAAACGATTCTTCGCAAGGCAGATTTCCTCAAACACCGGGGACAACCTTTCCATGATATGGTGGCCAGAGCTGGGATGGGAAGTCCTCGCCTCTTCATACTGTTTTCTGTCCATGCCAGAACTTATCCGGTCGGCCTCAGCGATGATCCAGTCATAGACCGTCGACGGATTATGGTGTCGTGCAGAAATGACAATAAGGTTTACATCTTCCCTGTCAAATCCTGCAAAGGACGGAAGTAGCCCTTGGTCTTTGGCCCTTGAAAGAAAAAGATATGTGAACAAGGCATGGTAATGGGTGTAATGGTCGCCTGTGCGCGGCAGGACATTTTGGTAATCGTATTCTCTTACCCCGAGTTCATCGGGCTTGATTCCCGTCCTCTGAAGAACCTTCCCAATGTCATGGAACAAGCCGGCAAGTGCTATCTCCTGCTCCTGTGTGAGTTTCATTTCATTCCTCCCGATGAGTCTTTGGACAGTTTGATATACAGTACTTCATGAAGCGCCCTTTTTTCAACCATTGCAACGTTGCACCCCATATCCAACAACTCTATGAAGGCAAAAACGGACTCAGAAAACGATTCGAATCTTGCTCTTGTCCATCTTGATCCCGTATGT
>JAFDHB010000195.1:0-649 GCA_019308985.1 Deltaproteobacteria bacterium
CAAATTGTTTCAATATGTTAAATGCGGTCACTGATGTCCGGTTAGGGTTTTGCAAACACTGGCCATCGCCAAAGGATTGATCAACACCATGAGACCCGTGGCCATAACCAACGGTCCTAGCTACTATTCGGCTTTGCAAAATCCTAACCGGACATCACTGAATTGCCGTATCTCATAATCATTCATTTTACAAAGTCAATAGGGGAAAACGCCTGTTTTTCAATGATCAATCCTGATGGCCTCGTAAAAACTCAGAAAGTACTCATTTCTGTCATTCCTGCCCCGCATCTTAAGTGCGGGATAAACTCCAGCAGGAATCCAGTAATTTCAGATGGTTCTGGATGCTGGATCAAGTCCAGCATGACGGTTTTGAGACTTTTTACGAGTTCATCAATGCTGGTTAGCTACCATATGCGCGTCAAATTTCCGTCGCTTTTTACAGGGACCGCTGATAGGGCCGCACTTTTTCCCCCGATCCGGTGCGCCTTTCTCCCTGCCTTCTTGATGTTTCAGGGATCGTAACACTTTAGCCTTCTGAAATGCCTCCTCAGATACGGAGAACGGGTGATGATGCCTTTTCTGGAGTGACTGGCGGGAGGGCGCCGTCTTTTCGCGACTTGTCAGTGGGGGAAACCCCTGGCCCCGAGCG
>JAFDHB010000195.1:654-8751 GCA_019308985.1 Deltaproteobacteria bacterium
GAACTCCCCCGCAGATAAGTCGCAGAAAAGACCAGCCCGGGAGGCTCGGAACGCAAGAAAAGGCATCATCACCCCCGTTCGTCCATCACCGAGTTCTCTGAATCGCTTTTCAAAGGCCTAAAATGTTACCAGGGATCTTCATCGTGCCCGGCCCAGGAGTTCAAGGGGCCGTGGCTCAAGGCTGTCGAAAGGGCCCTATCCGCATCCTGCTTGAGTAAATAACCCTCTCTGCACCTGCCGAGGTTGCCTGGAAGAAACATTCGGGATTTTTGTGCATGTTCAGGATAAGGACCTTCACAGGAGAGTGGGCGGCCTTTATCAACGGCCCCTGTCAAGGAAAAACAGTAGACCTATTTGACTCCGCATGCAGGGTTTGCTGCCCTGCAAATTCCCCTGTATCGAACAGGAATCCGCATGACAACAAGCACGAAATTTCGGGCACTGAGCGCCCTGGATCACGTTTATTCATTGGCATCTTGAAGAGGTCTTTACCGGCAGGGGAAATGACCCCGAGGAATTCCCTCCAATGAAGAAGCAAGGGTGGAGCTTTTGAGGTTCACCTCTTTCAGTGGTCCGCAGGAGGATCGATCATGAATACAGGGATTTGGTCCGAAGAGAAGGAAAAAAGAAGAAGCGAGGCCCTGGAGATGCACGAGATGCTGTCAAGGCTTTTTCGAGAAGACAGATTGGCCTTTGAGCGGGAAAAAAAGAAGATGATCCATAAGGTCATAAATGGGGTGGAAGACGAGGAACGGAAACAAAGGCTCCTTGCCTTTCAAGAATCATGGGACAACAGGATGAAAGCAGCGGGATCAAGCCACAATCGGTTCCTGATCGCCCAGGCCATCTTCTGGGAGCATTTTCACGGGAAATGGCACCCTGTCATAAAGGAGTTTCGCCGGCTTATGGGAGGCAGGACGGACTAGCGTGAACATGGCCCTTTCAGGTAACACCCCTCTCGCAACCCCTGCTGCCCGTCGTTTTATGGCCACCTAGAACGTACCGCATGTATGGTGTAAGGATTTCGGCCTAATTCGGGCCTTGCTCCTGCCAAGCTTCCACCCTATGACTGGGTCCGGGGCATCTACTAAGTCTTGACGCCCACCTGATATACCTTGATACCATATTCAAGACTGCGTGCTGTAGGGCATATGGACCGACCGGCTTTTCCAGGAGGTGCTTGATGTAGGAAGCAGTGCACATATTGACCACATCTTCGCTTGCATGGCCCGAAATAATGATACTGTTTTCATGGGCCATGGGGAATTTCTCTGAGATACCGTCCAGGAACTCAAAACATGTCGAATCCTTCAAGAATACGTCCAGAACAAATAGAGCCACATCTTCCTTCAATCCCCTGCAATAGAATATCGCGTCGGCAGGATTGGTGAAGGAAACGACCGGTCCCCATGTATAGAACCTTTTGATCATATCAGAAAGGATCTTGCACACCCCGGGGTCGTCTTCCAGGACAATGATTTTCAGGTCATTGTACATCTGCCTATTCCTCCCTATTCAAAGTGCGCTTCAGGGCCCAATGCAAGCAGAAAACGTGCCAAAAGAATACCGCCCTGATGGCAGGATACATGCTCAGACGCGATATCGGTCGTTGCGCGAACGCGGAATGACACTTCTCCCCTGCGGAAACGCTCAAGGGAATAGGAATCCTTCTTGGAAGCCCGGAGAGGAGGAAGGGGTCTTCATCCCGTCAAAAAGTCGGCATTTCCTGCCGAGAGGGCAGGCTTCCCTTACCCTGCAACTCGCCCTTCTGTAGAATTTGCACATGTGTAAAGACCAGGGTCCATCGCAGATCCCGATATACTGGGGAGGACCGGCTTTTTTAGGATAAAATAAAGGCCTATGGGGTGAGCGGCGCTCATTTGTGGTAGAGACCTCCTGAACCCTCCATTGTCACCAACTAGTTGGGTACTCACTGGTACGATAATTGCATTAACCCCCTGCATATATCCCCGTCCCTTGACAAAACTTTGAAGGACGGGGCTTTGATATCCTGAAGAAAGGTCCGACTCCATGGCTGGAAAGGAAAGACGTTCGCACATAAGGGAAAATTTTTCCTTCAAGATCAGGTTCGGGGTTTTGACCAGGGAGGAGTACGAAAAATCGAGCCGGCACGATCAATGTGCCCCGCCCTACCCCAGGCGGGATCTCTTAACCGAGCCTAGAAACCCGCCCAGCAGATATCCAGGGGACCTTCAGGACAGCGCCATGAGAGAACTGTTCCTGAGGATAGATGAAAAGCTGGACCTGTTGCTGTCTCTCCTGTGCGACAAGCAGGTCGAAGGGGGCCTGATTGAAGAGGCCACGGGAAGGAACATCAGCGGATCGGGAATGAACATGGTGAGCAGGAAGCGGGTCGAGCGAGGCAATATCATCCGTGCCAATTTTATTCTCTCCATATATCCACTTGTTATCATAGATTTATTTGGTGAAATAGTCAGGGTATCACCCGTAGAAGAGTCGGGTAAGATCCATTACAGTCACGGTGTAAAATTCCTGGACCTGGACCCAAACGTGAGGGAGAAAGTTATAGCGTGCGTGTTTCAAAGGCAACGCCAGGCCCTCAGGAAAAGAAAACGCATCTATTTGGAAAAGGGGAGGACAGGTGGCTGAACCGATCCTGAGAGAGGGGGAATTCCAAAAATTCAGCCGTTACATCTACGAGACGTGCGGCATCAACCTTCACGACGGCAAAAAAGAACTGCTCAAGGCGAGGCTCGGGAAGATAATTCGATCAAGGAACTTCTCCTCATACAGAGAGTACTTCGATCATGTGCTAAACGACACTAGCGGCTATGAACTCACGATTCTCATCAACTCCATCTCCACCAACTTGACCTACTTCCTCAGGGAGTCACAACACCTTGAGTTTTTGACCCGTAGGGCCCTCCCGGAGATCGCCGAGGCCGCCAAAACCAAAGAAATCTTCAAGGACCGTCCTCTGCGCCTATGGAGCGCGGGATGCTCTTCCGGCGAGGAGCCGTACAGCATCGCGATAACCCTGAACGAGGCAAGAAATGGTCTTAGGAATTTCCAGGTGGAAATCCTTGCCACGGATATATCAACAAAGGTCCTGTCCGCCGCAGGCAAGGGCATATATGAGAAGAAAAAATCGAAGGGAGACCCCTTGATCTGAAGAGGAAATATTTTCTATAAGAACCTTTCCAGTCCCGGTTACCTCTTCCTCGGTCACGCAGGATCAAACAACCTCCTTGGGCAAGACCAGGAAGAAGCAGCGGGATCGACCGAACGGGAAGGGGAGGCAAGAGTGGGGGTTACTGATTCGAGAGAGACAGGTGAGGAACGATCCGTGGCCGGTTCCGTGACGGCGGATGAAGACCTGGGAATCATGGCTGATTTTGTTGTCGAATCCATGGAACACCTAGGCACCATCGAGGCGAAGCTCATGGACCTCGAACAGGACCCATCCAATCCGGATACGATAAATGACATATTCAGGCCCTTTCACACCATAAAAGGGGTCTCGGGTTTTCTGAACTTCAGCAAGATCAACAACCTTGCCCATGTCTCGGAAAACTTATTGGACATGGCACGAAATGGATCTCTCGGCATAGACGAAGAGTTAGTGGACCTCGTACTCTCCAGCGTTGACATGCTCAAACAGATGATCCAAAACCTGCGTGACACCATGGAAACAGGAAAGCCCTCAGAGGTTGATGCAACATTGCCCCTGGGAATTTTCACATGCCCTTGAAAAGGAGCGGTGCCAGGTATTATGTGCAGGTAAAAAACGGGCCCCTTGTCCACCACCAGAGACCAGCCGTAGATGTGCTGTTCCATTCCGTATCCAAGTACGCGGGCGGCAACGCTATTGGTGTGATACTCACTGAGATGGGAGCGGACGGGGTCGAGGGCCTGCTGAAGATGCGAGAGGCGGGAGCCTTCACCCTGGCCCGGGATGAAAATAGTTGCGTGGTCTTCGGAATGCCCAGGGAGGCCATCAAGCTCGGAGCGGTTGAAAGGGTAGTCCCCCTTGATCATATCGGCTGTACGGCACTCAATGCCCTGGCGAGAGATAAATAAGACCAACTAATAGGAAAGGATGAGGCCATGAGACAGGACCTGAAAGAGGAAGTTACGAGCTTAGTGGATAAACAACTCTCGATCGAGGAATTTGACAGGCTCACCGACCTGTTCAAGCAAATATTGAACGGAAACATGGACAATGAAGGGGACCGTTTTTTCAGGTCCCTTGCTTACGAACTGACCGGTGAATTGAAGGAGCTTGCCCAATTGATCATCGATTTCAGGAGAGAGATCAACTCAAAGATCCACCCCAATATCACGGACCTGACTTCAAAGTTCTTACCCCAGACGAGCGATCAACTGAAGGCAATAATCGAGGCCACTGAAATGGCCGCCAACAAAATCATGGACAACCTGGAAAACATGCAGGAAGAGACAGAGAAAGCCAAAGACATCTTAACTTCACTGAGGCACGGGAGAACAGAGGTGCGGGGAGAGGGGGGAGAAAAGATCGAGATCGCCGTAAACAAAGAGACCGTCGGTGAGATCTCGCCCCTTCTCGATTACATGGAATCAACCGCCGGGACTTTCCTCTCTTTGATATCCGATTCCATTGTCCAGATGAGCTTCCAGGACCTGACAGGCCAGAGGGTAAAACGGGTGATGGAGCTCGTTGGCAAGATGGAGGAAAGGCTGAAAAATATGATCCTGTCTTTCGGCATCAAGCTGACTGAGAAGGAAAAAAATCCCCGCATGTCCGACGAGGAACTGGACAGGGTCGTTGAAAAAAAGGTGACGGAGCTGGCAGGGCCGCAAAGGGAGGGAGAAGGCCTTGACCAGGCCGATATAGATAAAATCCTTGCGAGGATATAAAAATCAATTAAAGGAGGGAGTAAAATGGATCTCAGCATGAAAGTCCTCATTGTGGATGATTTTGCCACAATGAGGAGGATCTTGAGAAATGTGCTGAAGCAAATCGGTTTTTCAAACATCAGCGAGGCGGAAGACGGCAGGGCTGCCATTAAGGAGCTGAAAAAGGACAAGTACGGCCTCGTACTTTGCGACTGGAATATGCCTGGGGTTACAGGCATTGAAGTGCTGACCCAAATGAGATCGGACAGTGAGCTGAAAGACATACCTTTTGTCATGGTCACAGCAGAGGCACAAAAGGAGAACATCATAGAGGCGGTCAAGGCTGGGGTGAACAGTTACATAGTAAAGCCCTTTACAGCAGAGACAATCGAAGAAAAATTGAAGAAGATATTCGGCTGATGCCCCCTAACCTTGATGGCTTCGTAAAAAGGTCCAATTTCTGCGTTGCGCTTCATCTCGTTGTGATTGGGCGTACGCTAAGTACGGCTCATCACACGAGATTCGCGTGCCTTGAACTTGGAGCTTTTTGCTTTGCCATCTCAATTTTGATGGTCTCGTAAAAAGTCTCAAAACCGTCATGCCGGACTTGATCCGGCATGCAGAAGCCATTGAATTTACTGGATTCTGGCTGGAGTTTATCCCGCACTTAAGATGCGGGGCCGGAATGACAGAAAAGAGCGCTTTCCGACTTTTTACGAGTTCATAAACCTTGTTCTCCCCATAGCCCCGACGCATTCGCGCAGAACTTTCCGGAAAGGAGTTGCAAAATGGAAACAAATAGGATACTTGAAACGAATATCGCAGAATTACCCGTTTCCGGCTCCGGTAACAGGGTGGAAAAGGATAACGGATTTAAAGAGATCCTGGAGCGGGAGGTTTCGCAAATAGGGGGAGCGGGTGCCGCAACACCCCCTTGTGCAAGGGTGGACCTTCTTGCCCGCAGTGAACGGATACTCGACCTTCTGGATGCCTATGCGAGAGATCTGCATACTCCTTCAAAGACCCTGAGGGATATGGAGCCCCTGGTAAAGGGTATCCAGGAGGAGGCCGGTGCCCTGGAAAGGCAACTCGTCGATATGGCGCCGGGTGACACTGAGCTTGGGAACGTGATCAGGGAAGTGGCTGTCATTGCAAGTGTTGCCGCATTCAAGTTTTACCGCGGCGATTACATGGGGTAGGGGGCCTTTTCCCCTAGATTGCGTTTGAGGTCCAATCCACCTATCATGCAAGGCTGAGGTACATCCAGGATATGGCAAGGATACTGGCAATAGACGATGAGCCGATGGTGCTGAGGGTCGTGGCCGAGACGCTGAAGACCAGGGACTATGAAGTCGTAACGGCCCATGGGGGCAAAGAGGGGATCAAGAAGTTTCAAAACGACACGTTTGACCTGGTCCTTACCGATGTAATGATGCCCGACATCGATGGAATGGAGGTTCTAAACCATGTGGTGACCAGCTCACCGGGTACCAGGTGTATCATTCTCACCGGTTACGGAAGCATCAAGGGATCGGTCGAGGCCATGAAAAACGGGGCCTTTGACTATATCACCAAGCCTATTGCCCCGGAAGAGCTCTTGCTGGTTGTTGAAAAGGCCCTGAAGTTCATGGATCTCGAGGCGGAGAATATCAGGCTGAAAGGCTGAAAAAGGAGCTTCAAAGGAAATACCACCACAAGAACATCATCGGTACCAGTGATGCGATAAAGAGGATATACTATTTGATAGATAAGGTTTCAGATACGGATGGCGCGGTCCTGATAACCGGACCCAGCGGGACAGGCAAAGAATTGATAGCGAGGGCTATCCACTATAACAGCAGCCGGGCAGACAAACCCCTGGTCACCATCAATTGCGCTGCAATCCCTGGAGAGCTGCTTGAAAGCGAAATCTTCGGGCACGAAAAAGGGGCGTTTACCGGGGCCCACAAGAGGCGAATAGGCCGATTTGAAATGGCAAACGGCGGCACAGTCTTCCTGGACGAAGTGGGAGAGATGAGCCCCGCCCTTCAGGTCAAGCTGCTGAGGGTATTGCAGGAGCACGAATTTGAAAGACTCGGGGGGACCAGGACCATCCACGTGGATGTCAGGATTATCTCGGCCACAAACCAGGACCTCACCGTCGCCATAAACAACGGGAGGTTTAGAGAGGATCTGTATTACAGATTGAATGTCATCCCCATCAAGGTCCCACCATTGAAAAGGCGGAAATCCGATATTCCCATCCTCATCGAGCATTTTCTAAAAAAATTTCAAAGGAACAAAAGGGGCCACAAGGTCACGGGGTTCTCCGAAGAGGCCTTGAAGGCCTTGTACGACTATGACTGGACCGGTAATGTGAGAGAGCTCGAAAACGTCGTCAAAAGCATAACCATCCTTTGTGAAAATACCATAGCCGACATCGGTGACTTGCCGGAACACATCCAGGAACGCCATATGTCCATTCGACATCACACCTGGCCTGAACGAAGAGTTCCGGAGCAGGGGATATCCCTCGACGAGGCAGTGAAGGACTTTGAAAAAAGGCTTATCCTTGACGCACTGGAAAGGAGCAACTGGGTCAAATCAAAGGCGGCCAAGCTTCTCAACATCAAGAGAACGACCCTCGTGGAAAAAATCAAGAAACGTAACATTGAAATGACAGCCCCGGGCCGGGCCTGAAAGACCTAAACCCGTCAAAATAATGACATATCCTTATACCCCTGACTATAACCTTCCATTCTTTTCCCTTCCCTAGCGCCGGTCGAGGGAATGGAGCCTGATGGCCTGTGCGCTCTAGTCTGGAATACCCGGTAGCAACGGCAGCAACAGTTTCCTAGCAGTGAAGGGACTCCTCCTGTAGATTTTGGCATAGTAATTGCTGAGATACCCAACAATCAAGGATAAAGAAATTATTGGGGTGAATTCATCCAGGGGACTGGACTTTCTTCCACGGGTCAGGTAATGGTGACTCTTTTCTTCATTCTGATCATGCTGGTCCTGTCTTCCCCGAGGGCTGTTGCGGCCGATAATCATCCTGCACGCTACGGGGGCCGTACCGATAGGCTACTCTTGATAGCTTACGGGATGCACGAATCCGGGCACGATAGGAAACCAATAGCCATTGAGATACCGGGCGATGGCAGGATACTGGACTACTCAACCAGCACCATGCTTTCCCCCCCGAGGATCGCCATCGATATTTTCGGCATTACCGACCCCTTCCGCACCATGATGACCCCT
>JAFDHB010000030.1 GCA_019308985.1 Deltaproteobacteria bacterium
TGCCGTGTCCTTTGATCTTGCCAAGGGCAGACTTTACGGCATTGTAGACGCAGAGGTGCCTGAAAATGTCAGCGCCTTCTTGATCGGAGAAGGCATTCATCTTAGCAAAGTTACCATAGATGGCAAGCCATACTCTGCCGATACCAGAGATGGCCGTCTCCTCCTGCCTTCCCACCAGGGCAATATCAAGGTCAATCTTGAATATGAATTCACGGCAAATGAAAAAGACCATGATTCCTCTGCCGACACTACCATAGGCGAAAAAGGCTGCTTCCTCATGAAGGGCTGGTATCCTGCGGCTGAAGCGGAACTTTCCCGTTTTTCACTCGAAGTGCTGGTCCCCAGCGATTTCAAGGCCGTCTCTGAGGCGGACCGGACGTCGGAATTAGAGGTTGGTAAGGGCAAACTGGTGAGCTTTGATTTTCCTCACCCGGTGCCTGGGATCCATCTTATCTTGGGCCCCTATGTAGTGTCCAAGGATCACTACAAGCACGTGAGGATCGAGACATATTTTTTCCCTGAGGACATGGATCTTGCCCACAACTACCTGGAAGTCTTGAAAAAATACCTCAAGCTATACGAGGAACTGCTGGGGCCCTATCCTTTCAGCCGTTTTGCCGTGGTTGAAAACATCAAGCCAACCGGATTCGGGATGCCCACTTTTACACTTCTTGGACGTCAGGTCCTAAGACTCCCTTTCATACCAAAGACATCCCTGGGTCATGAGATCTTGCACTCCTGGTTTGGAAATTCCATTTATGTGGATTCACGGGAAGGAAACTGGTCCGAGGGATTGACAACATATCTAGCGGATCATCTTTACAAGCGTCAGAAAGGAGAAGGCTGGCAATACCGCAGGAAGATCATTGAAGATTTCGAAAGCTACGTCAGGCCCGGGAACGAGATAGTGGTCAGGGATTTTCAAGGCTCTAATGACCGGGCTGTTCGCACTGTCGGTTACGGCAAGGCAGCCATGATATTTCACATGTTGAAGACTCGTGTCGGCGGGGAGGCGTTCATTAGGGGGATCAGGTTCGATGTTCCGCCGCCGGTCACGGGTATTGACGTTAAGTCCTTACTTTCCCTCGAAGAAATAATATCAAGGGTGGCCCACAGTAAGGTCGTATTCGTGGGGGAAAAACATGATCGTTACGGGGACCACCTGGTTCAACTTGAGGTGATACGGGGACTTTACCGGCTCCATCCAAAGCTTGCCATAGGGATGGAGATGTTCCAGCGGCCCTATCAAGAGGCCTTGGATCGCTATATATCCGGTACTGCTGACGAAGAAACCTTTCTGAGAGAGTCCCGTTACTTTAGTACATGGAGATATAACTATTACCTTTACAGAGACATACTGCAATATGCCCGGTCCGAGAAAATCCCTGTCATCGCCCTGAACCAGGATAATGAGCTGGTAAGCCGTGTCGCAGAGGTGGGCCTTGAAAAACTGAACAAGGATGAAAGATCCAGGATTCCCGAAGAGCTGGATTTGGAAGACGCTTCATACGAGAACCGACTGTTGAAGGCCTTTGAGATGCACCGGGTAGAACTCCCGGGAGGTCGGGCTCCAAAGGTCTTTGAATATTTCCACCAGGCCCAAATCGTCTGGGATGAAACCATGGCAGAGACTATTGCCAATTTTCTCACCAGGAAACCTGATTATCATGTTGTCGTTCTGGCAGGCAACGGTCATCTGGAGTATGGGGCAGGGATTCCAAAGAGGCTACGTCGGCGATTTAGCATAGGATATGCCGTCATCCTGCCGGACCCAGGAAGTCCCCTGGAAGTCGGCATTGCTGATTTCATCGTGTTTCCTGGCAAAGCCAAGGCACCGCACCCTCCGAAGCTCGGGATCAGCGTTGATACAAGCAAGGGCGAACTTGAGGTCAAGGGCTTTAGTCATGGCAGTAGTGCCAAGGAGGCGGGCATGGAAGAAGGCGATGTAATTATGGCCGTGGACAATCGCCCGGTCAAAGACATCGCGGAGTTGAAGGCCTCTCTCGCAGTCAGGAAAATCGGCGATACAGTGATCATAACCGTTAAACGTAAGAAGGAAAGACTGAATCTCCAGGTAAAACTAGCGAGGTAGATGTTAAACCCCAGTTGTTTGTTATCAGTTATTTGTTATCAGCTATTCGATCGATCTTGATCTCTGTTGCCATATCCCGAGCAGAGACGAGATATCACTTCACGTGTCTGGCCTTTGAAACGTATAACCAATAAGGATCAAAAAATAACGGCTGATCGGGCTTTGGCTCGGCTAGGGTTGTGTATTGTTTTGTTTTTTGAAGGCGGTGAGGGGCTCATAGATAGGGTCTCCTTCCCTGAAACGCTCTGGCCTCAGGGAGTAAATATCCAAACTCTTTGCGCTCCCTTCCGTGACTATCTCGGCAACCAGCATCCCCGCGGCCGGGCTATGTTGGAAGCCATGTCCGCTGAAACCGTTTGCGAAGATAAAGCCCTTTACCTCTGGAGAGGCGCCGATTATGGCGTGGTGATCAGGCGAGATCTCATAAAGCCCGGCCCAACCACTTGCGATCCTGGCGTGTTTCATTAGAGGTATCCGGTGAATCGCCATTGCTGCAGCCCACTCCCTGCCGTCAAAGTCCGTGCCTTCATTGAAGGAACTCTCTTTGTCCTGGGGCCCTGCCAAAAGAAACCCCTTACCCTCGCCCCGAGCGTACCAGCCCTGTTCCAGGTCAATAACCATTGGCAAGCGCGGGGGTGATTCGAAGGGCGCGGTAAAGAACACCTGCCTTCTCAGGGGCCGAACGGGTAGTTCCAAGCCGGCCATCTTGGCCACACGCGCTGCATAGGGTCCTGCTGCATTGATCAGGACAGGAGTCGAAATCCACTCCCTTCTTGAGGTTTCAACGGCCTCGACGCGACCTCCCCTTACCTTGATCCCCGTGACTTCCACCCCCTCCCTGATCTTGACTCCCAGGCGTCTTGCCCCCTTTGCAAACCCCTGAAGCACCTCGTTGGGTCCCGCATAGCCGTCGCAGGGGGTATAGGATCCCCCCGCCAGATCCGCCACCATCAGCTCCGGCCACCTTCTGCGGATCTCTCTTTGACCCAAAAGCTCCACTTCGATGCCGGCAGAGGCCAGCATTTCCGCCGTATGCTCAAGGGCCTCCATTTGCCGCCTCCTGGAAGCGACAAACAGGTAACCAATGGGACGAAATCCGGGATCCACACCAAATTCATCCTCGAAACTATCAAAGACCCCTCGACTCAGGATGGAGAACCGGAGGTTTATCTCGGTGGAAAACTGCATACGAATTCCGCCTGCACACTTGCTCGTTGCCCCGGACCCGAGCATACTCTTCTCGAGAAGTACGATCCTACCTGTCCCTTTCTTGGCAAGGTAGTATGCCGTGCTCACACCAATGATCCCTCCACCAATAATAACTACGTCAGCAACCTGAGCCGTTTCTTTCATTTCCTACTCCCGCCTCCCTTGCCTGTATGACGCCCCAGGGCTCATTGTATCTCAATTCTATAGGATACAGCACTCCTCGGCAATAGGTATTGCCCGTTTACTGCTTCCACCCTCTCATTATCCCGGCAACACCCAGAAAATGGTTGAACTGGATTGGATTTTGTTGGATTCTTGGGATAATTCTTGCTTTTGGCCGCGCTCAGCTTGCACACTAAAACCTTGCGAAGGGCCTTTTTGCAGGCTGCACACAAAGCCTGAGAAAGGATTTCCTGACGCTCCCGGGAGGGCCCCACTTGGCTGCAAAAAAGGACAGGTGGTCCACAAGGACCCTTATCAAGTATATCCTTTTGCAGATACCTGCCTTGGCACTTCTGATCTTCGGGCTGTTGTTCATCCGCAGGTGGGTTGAGGTGTCACCATGGGTCTTCTGGGGCTCCATCATCCTGTGGATCGGCAAAGATATTATCCTCTTCCCATTCCTATGGCGTTCTTATGAGGGGAATCCGGGCAAGGAGAACAATCCTCTGATAGGGGCAAAAGGGGTTACACGGGAACGACTGGACCCCTTTGGTTATATATTGATCCGGGGTGAACTCTGGAAGGCAAGGGTGCCCAAAGGATGCTCGCCCATCGAAGCGGGAACCCAGGTCAGGGTTGAGGATGTTGAAGGGCTTACCTTGGTCGTACAACCCCATTCTGAAGTCTCCCTCTGATATTGCCGAAACATTGCGCCTCCTCAGGCCCGTGGGAGCCCTTTTCGTCTTTCTAGGACGGCATTATTAATGAAAACTTTTGATAGGATAACCCGGATACGCTCCGGAGACATTGACCTCTTGGATTATATGCGAGGGGTATGTGACCGGATCGAATCCCTCGATCCCAAAATCCACGCTCTCGTGGAAGGCACCTATGACAGGGAAAGGATCTTGAAAGAGGCATCCCTTCTGAAAGAAAGGTACCCCACTCCTGACTCAAGGCCCCCGCTCTTTGGCGTCTCCCTGGGCGTCAAGGACATCTTTAGAGTCTGGGGCCTTCCTACCAGGTGTGGCTCAAGCCTGCCGCCGGATCTCTTTCAGGGCGTGGAAGCCACTTGCGTATCCAAGCTCAAGAGCGCAGGGGCCATAGTGATCGGGAAAACGATCACCACGGAATTTGCCTATTTTGAACCCGGTCCAACCAGGAATCCACACAACCCTGACTGTACGCCCGGCGGCTCCAGTAGTGGATCTGCCGCCGGGGTTGCCATGGATTTTTTCTTGCTCGCCCTCGGCACCCAGACCGTAGGCTCTGTGATAAGGCCCGCATCTTTCTGCGGGGTTGTGGGCTTCAAACCCTCCTTTGGGAGGATATCCCTCGCCGGGGTGATACCTTTCTCCAAGTCCGCAGACCATGTGGGAATATTCTGCAAGGACCTTTCGGGCATCGAACCGTTTATGTCGATTCTGGCCGAAGACTGGCGCCCGATTGATGAAAAGGCCTTGAAGCAAAATCCCGTCTTTGCCGTGCCCGAAGGACCGTACCTGGATCAGGCTACCGACCATGGACGTCGCTATTTTGAAAAGAAGATTCAAGATTTCCTAAAGGCCGGCCTGGAGATCAGACACGTCAACGCCCTCACGAATATCAATACTATCAATGAAAACCACAACAGGCTCATAGGGGCAGAGATGGCCAGGGTGCATTCTTCCTGGTACAGGCAATACGAACACCTTTACCGGCCCAAGACGGCTGAGCTCATAAGGAAAGGCATGACTGTCAGCGAAGATGAACTCAAAAGGCTGTCTGAATCCAGGATCAGATTTCGCAATCAAGTTGAAAGGTTCATGGGTTCTGAAGGCATCGATTACTGGATATGCCCTTCTGCCACCGACCATGCGCCCAGGGGTCTGGAAACCACCGGTGACCCCATAATGAATCTCCCCTGGACCCATGCAGGTCTTCCAGTCCTGTCCATCCCTTCAGGGCTGGATGACTTCAACATGCCCCAGGCAATCCAGGTCATAGGTCGCTTCGGGAGGGATGAGGAACTGGCACGCAATTGCACATCAATATTCGGAGAACACCCTATGTTATAGCCTCAAAAGAATGACCGAAAGTACAGTCAAGACCATGCCGACCAACCTTGTCGGGGTCAGGGCCTCCTTGTATATGAGAGATGACAATAGAATGGATATGACAAAGTGCATCCCCATAATTGATGCGATGATGGAGAGGGGACCGTTCGACAAGGCCTCCAAAAAGGCATAGAACCCACCCAGATTAATCAACCCCATAAACAGGCCAAGGAAAACCGCTTTCCGGGTATCCCCTGGAACGCTTTCCACCACCATCCTCTTTCTCAGGCCAAAGGAACAGATCATGGAGATGGTGTAGGAAAGGGCCATGAAGGCGAGCTTGTCCGTATGCAGGGCCGCGAACTTGCTGGAGATCGTGGCCCCGGCACCGCTGAAAAGGGAGACCAACACGTAGGCGATCCCTTCCTTTGCCCCCTTGAATTGTGCATCCCCTTTCTGGGCATCTCTTGCGAGTAACAGGATCACGATTATGGCCGTAACTATTCCTGCTATCTGGTAAGAGGTCAGTCGATCCTTGAAAAACACGATGGAAAAGAGAACTACCACTGCGACATTCAGCCTGATAATAGGGTATGCCACGCTTGACGGAACCCTTTTCAGGGCCTCTATGTGGGATATGGTGGCTATGAGAAACGTGCCGCTGTTTATAGCACTTATCAGGATCAATGGACCAAGGCCTGATAAGGACCTGCCTTGCACAAAAAAGAGGATGGTACTCAACACCGCCACCGTCGCCATGAAGGACGTGGTGGTTACTGCCGTATTGAACCCTTTCTCCGCGGACACCTTGTACAAGAACCTCTGCGTCCCCAGAAGAAGGAGTGCTAAAATGGCAAATATATACCAGTTTTCCATAATATCTCTTCTTGACTATGTCCCCGATCCTCTTTACCTCCCCCCACCATTTCTTACTAGCATCCGGCAAAAAAAGAAACGCTTTTTCCAGGGGAACCCTACCTCCTGCCATCAAGCCGCCCCCTGTTCGGCTTTCGCCTCAGCCTCACATGAAATGCCATATCCGGGAGGACATTTCTTCTCGTTCTCTGGCCCTAGGTGGAGGGTCAGGCTAATCAACGAGCAATAAATTGACATGCGGATTACAAGGGCCTATCTTCTTTTTGAGTGCTTCTTCAGCATCTCTAGGTTGTCCGGGTGGAAAATCTATGACCAAGAAGAAAGGAGAATGTGAAAATAATGAGAAAAATCATGCTTCAAGTGATACTGGTTGTTTCGGCCCTGATCCTTACTGCTTCCACGGCCTTTGCCCACTGTGAAATACCCTGCGGCATTTACGATGATGAGGCCAGGATCAATATGATAGAGGAAGATATCACCACCATTGAAAAATCTATGAAGGAGATTCTCCGGCTGCAAAAGGAGAGCCCGGTAAATTACAACCAACTGGTCCGATGGATCATGAACAAGGAACAACACGCTGACAGGTTGCAGGAGATCGTCAGCCAGTACTTCTTGACACAAAGGATAAAAATAGGCGCAGAAAAATATGCAGAGAAGTTATCGCTCCTCCACAAGATGCTGGTCTATGGGATGAAGGCGAAACAGACTACCGACCTTCCCCATGTCAAGACCCTGAGGTCTCTGTTAAAAGATTTCCACGACCTGTATTTCGCTGAGCACAATTGAACCACTTATTGGCCCAGAAAGCACAAAGCCGCTGGAATGTCAGAGATGTGTCCCGGCTTTTTGGGACAATTTGTGTCATTGTACGTGACGAAAATTGTCGGGACCTAATTCGTGCCAAACCCCTCCCTTACCTATCTAACCATCCGTTATACATTAATAAATCAAGATTCGGCCAATTTGGAATGGTTCTTGCTGGCACCCCCTACTATTATCACGTGACAAGCCCTTCATGGGAGGGGCAAGAAGGAGGTCTACCATGAAAATGATATTGAAGGTTTACGAACACAAGGAGACACTGGAGAAAGAATTCTCGAGCATTGAAGAAGCTAACACTGCGGTTGAAAAAATGATGGAGGAAAACCCCAACCTCCATATAGAACCTTACTTTGAGGTGGACGCAGGTTGTGTGACCGATGAATCTGATTCCCAGGAAGAAGAATGCAAGGATCTCGGAACACTGGCAAAGGCCGCGGGATGACAGAATGAAACCCTTGAATACGGGGTGCTTTGGCATGGCCAATCCCGCCGCCATACCCTGAACTTGATGCCAACAGCTTTATTGGCTTCCTCTAAGTGCCTCCTTGATCCTCGCCATGGCCTTCTCTACCTTGTTGTATTCATTAAAGGCACTGATCCTTATGAATCCTTGACCACACTTCCCGAATCCGGCACCTGGAGTACAAACCACACCTGCCTTTTCCAGGAGCATGTCGAAAAACTCCCAGGAATCTCTTTTTCCATCCACCCAGATATAGGGAGAATTCTCTCCACCCACACATTCATACCCAAGCTCGATCATCTTCTCCCTTATGAGGGAGGCATTCTTGAGGTAATAATCCACAAGGCCCCTGGTTTGTTCTTTTCCCTCTTCGCTGTAAACTGCCTCTGCCGCCCTCTGGACAGGATAGGACACCCCGTTGAATTTGGTGGTATGACGCCTGTGCCAGAGGGTATGCAGCGGGTGTTTTTCACCCCCTGACGTATATGCCATACATGACTTGGGAATAACGGTAAAGGCACACCTTGTCCCCGTAAACCCGGCGGTCTTGGAAAAACTTCGAAACTCCACGGCGATTTCCTTGGCCTCTTCTATCTCGTATATGGACCGGGGAATATCCTCTTCCCTTACGAACGCCTCATAGGCAGCGTCGTAAAGGATCAGGGCCTTCACTTCCCTGGCAAAATCCACCCATTGCTTCAACAGGGCCCTGGTTATTGTCGCCCCTGTTGGATTATTAGGGAAACACAAATATATCAAATCCACGGGTTCCTCAGGCATATTCGGAATAAACCCGTTCTCCTTGGTACTCTCCAGATACACTATGCCCTCGTATCTCCCGCCCCGGTATTCCCCTGTGCGACCGGCCATGACATTCGTGTCCAGGTATACGGGATACACGGGATCAGGTATCGCCACCCTGATATCCGTTGCAAATATCTCCTGGATGTTCCCAGTGTCGCATTTGGCCCCGTCGCTTATGAAAATCTCATCGGGTGAGATGTCTATACCTTTGGATTGATAGTCATTGCGGGCGATTTTTTCCCTCAAGAAGGAATATCCTTGTTCTGGTCCGTATCCCCTGAAGGTACTCTCTTCGCCCATCTCTATTACCGCCTTCTTAAAGGCCTCAACACAGGCGGGCGGCAACGGCCTTGTTACATCACCAATGCCCAGCTTGATGATCTCCTTTTCAGGGTTGGCCTCTTGGTATGCCCCCACTCTCTTTGCTATTTCCGAAAAAAGGTAAGAGGCCTGAAGCCTTAAATAGTTTTCATTTATCTTGATCATTCTCTACCCCCCTTAACCCTCTCTTTTCCCGGAGCTGGATCAGATTCTAAACTATCCAAGAGGGCAAAATACCTAGTGGTGGCGGAAAATGCAATAGTATTATAGTATGAAAGCCATGGGCACTTGTATCCCTGGGGGAACCGCCCCGGTCACCAGGAACGGGATGTGATTCATGGAAAAGATTCCCGAACTTTTTGCTTCCATCTATGAGAAGGCGACCAGGCTGGTCGTAAAGACCTACTACGCTGAAGTGGCCGAAGAGGTGGTTTCACATTTGAAAGGGGGCATGATCCTGGACTTGGGAACCGGACCGGGGTATCTCCCCATCCAAATTGCCAAGAGATCTGAGGCAATATCAATTTGCGGTATCGATCTTTCAAAAAGCCTGATAGAAATGGCTCAACTAAACGCATTGAAGGAGGGACTCGATAGGAGGGTGCGTTTCGAGATAGGCAGCGCATCCAACTTGCCCTTTGAAAGCGAGACCTATGACATGGTCATAAGCACCGGGATGCTCCATATGGTCAAGGACCCTGTCAAGGTGCTCAAGGAAAGCTATCGGGTACTCAAACAGGGGTCTGAAGCCTGGTTCTACGACCCGGCCCAGATCTCCTCCCGGGCTGACCCCGGAAAGTGGAAAGAATCCTTTAACCTCAAGGAAAGGATAATCTATGCTCTGTTCCCCCTCTATCAGAGGATTAACCCTCCTCACTACTATACCCGCAAGGAAATTGAGGAAATCATCTCCTCCACCCCATTCCATGTAATCGAAATCGAGCAGAGGGGCAGAGAATTCAAGATCAAGCTAAAGAAGGTGTGAAAGGTTCAGGTTTCCCCCGAAGGAGGCCCAGTTTTTGCTTGATATTTTGCATTTAAAATGCATAATTTTCATCAGGAAAATTGCCTATGAATCGAACCTATATCAAGAGGTCGCTGGAGCCGATCCTCAAGAAAGCGGCCTCCGAGTTTTCCGCCGTGGTTCTGACCGGACCACGTCAATCAGGGAAAACAACACTCATGCAACACCTCTTTGCAAGACGTTATCGCTATGTTTCCTGGCCGGTCTGAAGGATCCCGAACATGCGGCTTCCGGTCCCATGGGAGGGGTCATTATGGAGACCGCAGTGGTATCCGGAATCGTGAAGGCCCTTACCCATCGCGGCATCCGCCCGCAGGTCTTCTTCTGGCGCACCATCGCGGGAACAGAAATTGATTTCGTGGTAGAGTCCGGGGGGAGGCTTGTTCCCATTGAGGTAAAGTTGTCAGCCACTCCCCGTCCGGCCGTGGCCTCCGCGATCAAAACATTCCAGAAGGACTTTGGAGACAAAGCAATGCCGGGCTATGTTGTGCATCCAGGCGACATAAAGCTCCCTCTCGGTCCGGGTGTTACTGCCCTGCCCTTCGGAGAGTTGTAAGCCCCCTCCCCTGTCGCTGGGCAAATCGAAGACTGGCCAAGGGTCAAAGCTTGACGGGTTGTTGCCCCAGGCCTGGCCAAGGACCATGAGCGGTTCCTGGGTGTCTTTTCCCTCCGTTGCCCCGGCTGGTGACATGAAGAAAGGCGCCTTCATATTCTATTGTTAAGGCCCTTGCCACAAAATAAGTCCCGCATCACTTGAAGTATCTGCTGGCGGTACCTACTCTCGGATTGCAGAATAATTCGGAAGGAGTTCTTCCAATGCTGGGTAACAAAAGAAAGACAACTTGCCCAAAGTGCAACCATATCTTTGATATTGTCGATGATCATCGTACCCATCAGGTAAGACGTAAGCATGCCCCATTCTGGTTTCTTGATGCGATGGGGCAACTTGAACACTTTAATGAGCTAAAATGTCCATCATGCGGGTACGATTATGAGGCTAAGGAGCCAAGGTTATTCTTTTTGTTCAAAGGTCCTTATACTTTGGTGATTCTTACTCTTTTTGTTCTTCTAGTTGCAATTGTCTTCTCTCTGAAACTATCTTGAGGATACAGAAAGAGCCAGCCTCAAAGCCTGTGAAAGAGGACGTAGTAAAGAAATTGAGGAGAAGGGCAAAGAACTCAAGATCCAGCCAAAGGAGCGATAGATGGCTTAGGTTTCCCTCTGCATCCTAGGGTACACCGTTATGCCCAGCAAGACAAACTATGAGTCGAAAATATTTAGAGCACTTCTCTTTTTATTTGACCTGATATCTGATCGCCCTTATAGTAAGGTGCTCACATCCCCGGTCTGGTTCATTCATTAAGGAGAAATGGAACGTTGTCTTTGGCAAGAACGGTAGACATAAAGATGAGAGGCATGAAGTCTAAACGGACGAAGGGTATCGCCAAGCAGGGAAAGGGGGGTCCCGGACGGCGTCCCATCGTGAGCATAACTGATCACCAGCGACGGACCTTGAGGGAGATCCGTGACTTTATCGCCCGCAAGGGCTACCCGCCCACGATTCAGGAGCTCGCTGAAATACTCGGCATTTCCCATGCAAGCACACATGCCCAGGTGAGCCAGCTCGTCCGCAAGGGCTACTTGAGACGCGAGCCCCGCAAGGCCCGTGGACTCGCAGTGGTCCGCGAGCCGGAAGACGAGATCACCAACCTCGTCCGGGTCCCTATCCTTGGGAGAGTGGCCGCAGGCCGGCCTCTCTTCGCCGAAGAGAACGTCATCGGCGAAGTGCTGGTAGAAGGCAGGGTCGCTTCGGGGGGGCCCTGTTTCGCCCTCGAGGTCGATGGCGACAGCATGGTGAAGGCCGGTATCCACGAGGGTAACCTCGTCATAGTGCGGCAGCAGCCAGTGGCCGAGAGCGGGGATATCGTGGTGGCCCTTCTCGGCGAAGAGACAACAGTAAAACGTCTCTATATCCGAGAGGAAAAGATCGAGCTCAGGCCTGAGAACCCGAAGTATCAACCGATTTCCATCGGGCCGGACGATGACTTACGCATTTTGGGGAAGGTGGTAGCCACTAGACGCAAGTCTGAAAACGGCTATCTCAGGAACACAGAGATTAGGATGGATGGGCAATCAGAGGTGACCAACACAGATTTGGCCAGAAAAGACAAGAGTTTGTAGTCAAGACCACCATTAATGCCCTGAGGTACTTTTCCCAACTTAAGCAGGAAAAACCACAGCTCTTACCCAAAATATCTGTTGCGGCTCTAGTATCGTAATTAGGGAAGTCAAGGGAATGGGAATTATTCCATGAACGTCCAACAGTCAAAACTTTTCGGTGGTTCTTGGACCCAGGAAAAACTGGATAAGCTCCAGCGATATCTCATCGCATACAAAACCGCCTTAAAAAACCAGCCTTTCGCACTAATCTATATTGATGCGTTTGCAGGTACTGGTTACAGAGAGGCCGCAGATAGTAGCTCGCCAGATGGACAACTCTTTTCTGCGCTTGGGGAACCTGAGCCACAGGCATTTCTTGACGGCTCAGTAAGAATCGCTCTCAAGATTGATCCGCCATTTGATGAATACATTTTCATAGAGCTTTCTGAAGAGCGGTTTTCTGAACTCGCGAGGATCAAAGAAGAGTTCCCACAACTCGCCAGCCGTATCCAGCTTATGAGAGGTGACTGCAATGAGTATTTGCAGGAGCTATGTAATGGCCTCGATTGGGAATACCACCGGGCCGTACTATTCTTAGACCCGTTTGGCATGCAAGTTGAGTGGAATACGATTGAAGCTGTGGCGGCAACACAGGCTATAGATGTATGGATTCTCTTTCCACTAGGCGTTGCTGTAAATCGAATGCTAACAAGAAATGGCCAAATTCCGAACACCTGGCGTTCGCGTCTAGATCGGTTATTCGGGACCAACAAATGGTTTCAAGAATTTTATAGGGAAAAAACCACGACGACTCTGTGGGGCAACGAACAGCACCTAGAAAAAGTCGCTGGTTTTGATCAAATTGCGAACTACTATATGCAAAGATTGCGCACCGTGTTTGCGGGTGTGGCAGATAATGCGCTTCAATTGCGGAATTCAAAAGGCATCCCGTTGTTTCTTTTGTGTTTCGCAGCGGCAAACCCACGGGGTGCCAGGGTTGCTCTTAAGATAGCCCAACATATTCTGAGGAAATAGTGTCATGGCTGTGCGATCCCCCATAGAATGGACCGAATCCACATGGAATCCGGTCACAGGCTGCACCAAGATAAGTCCGGGTTGCAAGCACTGCTATGCCGAACGGATGTCCACCCGATTGAAGGCAATGGGACAGCCCAACTATGTCAACGGATTTCGGCTGACTGTCCATGAACACGTTCTCGAGATGGCTTTGCGCTGGAAGCGGCCCCAGACCATCTTCGTGAACTCAATGAGCGATCTATTCCACAAAAATGTCCCATTGGAATTCATATCAAAGGTTTTTGATGTGATGACTAGAGCGTCACACCACCGCTTTCAGGTCCTTACGAAACGTTCCAAGCGGTTGCTTGAGCTAAGTTCGAAGCTACCATGGCCATCCAATGTGTGGATGGGGGTCAGCGTGGAGAACTCCGACTATCTATTCCGCCTCGATGACCTCAGGCGAACAGATGCCCGCGTCAAATTCGTGTCGTTCGAGCCTTTGCTCGGACCGATTGACTATCTGGATCTTGATGGGATTGACTGGGTCATCGTTGGCGGGGAGTCTGGTCCCAAAGCCCGGCCGATGGACCCTGATTGGGTCAGGAAGATACGGGACCGATGCGTGTCGGCAAAGGTTTCGTTCTTCTTCAAGCAGTGGGGAGGAGTCGTCAAGAAGAGGAACGGCCGCGTTCTGGATGGTAGGACATGGAACCAAATGCCCAAAGAGGCCCCGGTGTCAAAACCGATGTGAAAATATACCGAAAATGGAAACGGAGAGCATACCTTCTCCTAAGTGCTAAGATGAATACTGAACCTTCTGGAGAGAGAACAGATAGTAACGGGGGTTTGGACAGCAAGAACAGTAGAGGAGTTAGATTGAGTTTTCAGCCGCTGGTCTCAATTGGGGATATTGAGAAGGACCCGGCTCATGGGCGAAGCTCCAGGGATTATGTTCAATCCACAATCATGCCTATCATGAGCCGAAGAAATTGTTCTCGGCTCCTCTGTGAGTTGAAAACTCAGGTGGTGTTGCGTAAACAAAAAAAGGTTGCAGCTCAAATGTTTTTGTGTCGCGCCGGTGCGAAACAACCCGTTGGAAAATATTCAGCAAGATTTTGCGAAAGTGACCAGAACATTGTAGTTTTTCTTGGGCTGGCAGCTAGAAAACCTTGGAAGCGAAAAAGCCCTTGTAAGCAACGTGGGTGAATGGGGGACGTTGTTGACTATCGTGACAAATTATCTGTTGTCACGATAGTCAACAACGTCCCCCATTCTGAATAATAACACCGTAGTCTTTTCTCGCCCCTTCTATGGTGACGTAGCCGTGTTCCACGTCCCTTTCCACGAGAGCAGGATCGCGCTCCAGGGGATCGCCAAAACCACCTCCCCCGGCCGCATCCATGATAACTACATCACCGGGATAGAGTTGTGTCAAACCATAGGGGTTTCCCGGTTCGCCGTTGACCAGAAACTTGGCCCTGGCACCGGGCTTTCCCCCATAGAGCCCTTGAGGCGGGTACCTGTACCTCCCCGCTTGAATACCCAGGGTTACAGGAGGGATCGGGGCATAGTCATCGTCCGGGATTTTCAGCACCATTCTCCTGCCCAGCCCCCCCTTCATCTTTCCCGGCCCGCCGGAGTCAGGTATCAGTTCCCGTTTTTCCATGATCAGGGGCGTATCGTTCTCAAATATCTCTACAGGGGTGTTTGCGCCGTTGGCCGGGAATATGTACACGTAGGCTCCGTCCCTTCGCGCGCTTGCCCCCATGCCTCCGCCCCTGATCCGGACCGAGTGGAAAGGAGTCCCATCTCTTCTCTTCCCATAGAGCACGTTCATGGTAGCCGGTGTACCCCCGCTTCCCGCAATGACCCGATCGGGTAACACTTCGGCCATGGCCCGGTAGATGATCTCCGTGAGGAAATGGCGCACCTGCATTCGGGGCGCAACCGCGGCCGGGAATTTGCAGTTCACAACGCTGCCTTCCGGGGCAAACAATTTCAGGGGCCTTGCACATCCCTCGTTGTTGGGTATGTCAGGATCGAACATGCTCTTTATTGCCATGAAGACATAGGCATAGGTAAAATTGTAGACCACGTTGCCTCCCCAATCCACCTGGGGGGAAGAGCCGTCCAAGTCCACATTGATATCACTTCCCTTTACTTCAACGGCCGCTTTGATCAGGATGTCATCCTTGCCTTCCATCTGTTCGACGACGCCTTCGGCCCTGTAAACTCCATCGGGGACCTTTTCAATCGCCTCCCTGATACTTTTCTCGGTCCGCCCGATTATTTCGTCCGCCAGATCGTCCAATGTTTCCAGTCGGTTTTCATCCAGCATCTGGCATATTTTCTCGGCGCAGACGTGGTTGGCTGCTATCTGGGATCGGATGTCACCGATCACCTCATCCGGTGTCCGGACATTCCATCGTATCATCTCCATGAGGGAGTCGTTCGGCACCCCTCCGTCATAGAGCTTTACCATGGGGATGAAGAGCCCTTCCTCGAAGACCTCGTGGTTATCCGAAGACACCCTGCCACCTATGTCGGAGTGGTGAAACACGCATGCCGTAAAGGCGGTAATCCTGTCCCTATAAAAAATGGGGCTCATCACACAAATATCATTGAGATGTCCTGCCAGGGCCCAGGGATCGTTTGTGATGAACACGTCCCCGGGCTTACAGGTTTCCAAGGACAAGGAGTTTATCAGCTTCTTGATACCCAAGGCCATGGCCCCGGATTGTCCCGGCGTGGCAAAGGTCCCCTGTGCCAACTCCCTTCCCTGTCGATCCGTAAACATACAGGTGTAGTCATGGGCATCCCTCAGCAGGCTGGAAAACGCGGTCCTTGAGACGGTGGAATCAGCTTCATCCACGATTGAAATCAACCTTCTCCATAATATCTCCAATGTAATCGGGTCAAAACTCCGCCCCATCCCTTATATCCTCCTTCTCTTATCCCAGGGTTATCCAGAGGAACCCGTATTCATCGACCTTGACAGATGCGTCTTCTCCGACAACGACTGTTGATTCCCTCTCTTCTATTATGGCGGGCCCATTGAAACCGGCTTCAGGGAAAAGCCTGTACCGGTCGTATACGGTAAAGGGGATGAAATCCCGCGCAACAGGGGAATAGGCCTGCCTCTGGCCTTTTATCGCCTCTTGGAGGGAACCACCCCCTTTCTCCAGTTTTGGCAACTGCAATAACTTTGCCGGAATGCTGGCCCTCACCTTGAAGTTGATAAACTCCACTTCCGAGTCGGGGTAGGTCCTGCCATAGAGTTTTTTGTAAACATCATCGAACAGCCGCCTGATCTCTTTTCGCTTCATGGATGAGAAATCCTTGCCTGGAATGGGCACATTTGTCTCAGCACCCTGCCCCACAAAACGCATGTCCAGGGACCGCTGGAATTCTATGTCGCTTTCAGGACCGCCATATTGAAGGGTCCTTGCTCCTTCATCCTCCATTTCTTTGAATATGGCCTCGATTTCCGAAAAATCAGCCCTGCCCAAGGCTACCTTGTGGGAACGTACCAGGTCAAAGGCCCGCGGGGCTGTAAAAAAGCCCATTGCCGAGCCCACTCCCGCGTGGGGAGGAACAATTATCCTGGGCGCTCCCAGCTTCTTTGCCAGGCCATAGGCATGTACAGGCCCTGCTCCGCCGAAGGCCGCGACCGTAACTATCTGGGGATTGCCGCCCTTTTCGGCTATGTGTGTCTTGGCTGCGGCCGCCATGGTCTCGTTGATCAGGTCATGAATACCCCACACGGCCTGGACGAGGGATACTCCCAGGGGCTTTGCTATTTTCTCTTCAATACCCTTTCGTGCCAGGTCTTTCTGGAGCCTCATCTGCCCGCCGAGAAAATAATTCTCATCCAGATACCCCAAGAGAAGGTCGGCGTCGGTTACGCCCGGCTCTGTTCCGCCTCTTCCGTAGCATACCGGCCCCGGATCAGCCCCGGAACTCTCCGGTCCCACCTGGAGGGTGCCCATTCTGCTCATCTTGGCGATGCTGCCTCCACCTGCGCCGATCTCCATCAGGTCCACTACGGGTACCTGTATGGTAAGGCCGCTGCCCTTCATGAATCGTTGCACGCGACCCACCTCGAAGGTAGGGACTACCCCTGCTTCCCCCCGTTGAATAAGGCACGACTTGGCAGTAGTGCCTCCCATATCGAAACAAAACATATCAGGGATATCAAAGAGGCGGCCGAAATATTGCCCTGCTATAACAGCCGCGGTGGGGCCCGATTCGATTATCCTGACCGGGAACTCCGAAGCCGTGTCAACGGAGGTGATGCCGCCGCTGGAAAGCATGATATACAGCCTGCCCGCAAAACCGATGGACGACAACCTCCCCGAGAGCCTTTTGAGATACTTACCTGTCAAGGGCTTTACGTAGGCATTGGTCACCGTGGTGCTGGTCCTCTCATATTCCCTGATCTGGGGCAGCACCTCGTAGGATACGGACACGGAGAGCTCCGGGGCCTCCTCGCGGATAATGTCCCGTATCATGAACTCGTGTCGGGGATTTTCAAAGGAGTTTATCAGGCACACCGCAATGGACTCGACACCCATATCAATCAGTCTCCTGACAACGGCCCTGGCTTCGTCGGGATCAAGGGATTTCAAGACCGACCCGTCGCTACGCACCCGCTCATCCACCTCCAGGCGCAATTTTCTCGGCACCAGGGGCTCGGGGAACTCTGCAAAGATGTCATAGGGGGCATAACGTATCTCCCTCCCAAGCTCCAAGACATCCCTGAAGCCCTTGGTTGTTATGAGCCCGGTCTTGGCGCCCTTTCTCTCTATGATTGCGTTGATAACGAGAGTCGTGCCGTGAATTACCTCTTCAAGCCCCGGCACAAAGCCCGGTATCTTTTCTTCCAGTTCCCTGATCCCCTGCTCTACGGCCTCTGATGGGTCCAGGGGTGTAGTCAGGCACTTGTTGATCCACATCTTGCCCGTTTCATCGTCCATCAAGACAAAGTCAGTGAATGTTCCACCGATGTCGCAGCCCAACCTGTAGCGTCTATCTCCCATGCCCTTTTCCATCTCAGCTTGCCTCGCCCTTCTTGCCCGTCCTCTTGGCCTCAATGGCGGCCCGGATCTTGTCCGGTGTCATGGGGAAATCCTTTATGGTAACACCTATCGCATTGGCGATGGCGGATGCGTATGCCTGGGCCGCACTCATGGCTATCGACATGCCCGCTTCCTTGGCTCCATAGGGACCTGAAGGATCTCCGGATTCAACAATGATCGTGTTTATCTTGGGCATATCCACCGCCAGGGGGACCTTGTATTCCAGTTGGGTTGGGTTGAGGCACCTGCCTCCGTCCCAGAGATGGTACTCGGTCAACATCCCTCCATGCCCCCCCATTGCCACGCTGCCCTCGAATTGACCTTCCAGGACCAGGGGGTTCAATGCAAAGCCGACGTCCTGCGCGGCCGTGACCTCCAGGGCCTTGACTTTCCCGGTCTCAGGGTCCACTTCAACTTCCGCAACAGTGGCTCCGAAGGAGAAGGTTTCTGAGAGTTGACCCGAGGGGTTCTTGACCCATTCTCTCCTCTGGTCCACCTTCGGGGAGGAGTGCCCTTCCCCAGAAACGGGACGACCTTTCATGAGTGCCATGCGGATTACTGTTTTGAGCGGGATGAAATGCTCGGGGCTTCCCTTGACAAAGACCTTCTTGTCCTTCAGCACCAGGTCTTCCACGTTTGCCTCCATTTCCTCGGCCGCAATCTCGAAGATCTTTTTCCTGGCGTCAATGGCGGCCAGCCGAGCCGCGTTGCCTCCCGCAAAGGTCGTCACCATGGAGTAAGTGCCCGGGTCGTTGGGGGTGACTTCCGTATCAGCGGTAATGAGGGTGACATCACCTATCTCGATTCCCAGCTCCTCGGCCACCACCTGGGCCAGCATATTGTCATTCCCCTGGCCGTTGTCCGCAACACCTGAGATCAGGGTCACGCCGCCGTCTTCATTGAACTTGACAAATGCCTGGGATCCCCCCCTGATCCCCAGAGGGAAGCCCGTTTGAACCGAGTTGATTCCTATACCTATTCCCCGCCACGGTGGGAGCTTCCCGTACTTCTCTTTCCACTTCGCCTTCTCCGCGGCCCTTGTTATACATTCCGTCAGTCCGCATGATTGCACGTAACTCCCCGTGGGCGTGTAGTCACCCTTCTGCCTTGCATTTACGAGCCTCATGGTGACCGGATCTATGCCCAGCTCCTGGCCCAGCATGTCGAGCTGTAGATCGATGCCGCATGCAAATGATCGACCGTGCATCCGAATCATACCCCTGACGGGTTTGTTGGTGAATATCCTGAAACCGTTGTAGCGGACATTGTCCATCCGGTAGGCCTGCTCCATGCACAGGAAGGGAACAGAGGTCGCTATGGGCCCGGTGGAGGAATAGGCCCCGCCATCCATGTAACATGTAATGTCCCTGGCCTTCACGCGCCCCTCCCTGTCCACACCTGTCTTGATGGTCGTGACAAGCGCATGTCCCATCCGGATATTGACCGTATTCTCCTCCCGGGTGTAAACGATCTTTACGGGACGCCTCGATTTTCTGGCCAAGAGGGAGCAGATAAAGTCTGCCGGAGATATTTCAGACCTTCCTCCGAATGCCCCACCAATAGTAATTTTTCTTACCCTCACCTTGTGAAGGGGCATCCCCAGGAGGTTTGAGAGGGGTTTTGCCTTCATGTGAGGACCTGCATTGGGCATCCAGATCTCCAGGTTCCCCGCATCGTCAAAACGGGCCACAACCGCGTAGGGCTCCCCTTGAAAATAGGAATCCTCGGCCGCCGTAAAGGTGTCTTCCCGGACCAGGTAAGATTCCTTGAACCCCTTCTCTATGTCCCCTACCGTGATCTCCACGTGGATATTGATATTGTTTGGGAATTCATCGTGGATCAGCGGACCTTCTGATGTCATGGCTTCCAGGGGATCGTAAACAGCAGGCAGCTCCTCCAGGTCTGCATCTATGAGGTCGAGGGCCTCCATGGCCGTATCCTCGTCCACGGCGGCAACGGCCGCTATCTCTTCCCCGAAATATCGCACCTTGTCCCTGGGGAGAAGCTCCATGTCCTGTGTATACCTGAACACTCCCCACTTGGCCCCGGCCGTATCCTTGCCCGTAACTACCGCCTTGACCCCCTTGAGTCTTTCCGCCTTGGAGGTATCTATGTTCAGGATGCGCGCATGGGCAAGGGGGCTGCGTTTGATCTTGCCCACCAGCATTCTAGGCAGTTTCAGGTCCGCCGAATACTTGGCGTCGCCTGTGACCTTTTCCAAGGTATCGATCCTCGGTATCCTTTTCCCGATCAAAGAATAGCTCTCTTCCATATCCTTAACCCCCACACTCCATCTCAGTCGCTTGAACTCGAGTGGTGGCTTCCTTTGGCGGCCACATCCAAGATCGCCTCTACCATCTTTGCGTATCCCGTGCACCGACAGATGTTTCCGCTTATGGCCTCCCTTACGCTTCTCTCATCGGGCGAGCCGTTTTTCTCCAGGAATGCCTTTGCGGTCATAATCATCCCAGGAGTACAGAAGCCGCATTGGACCGCTCCATGCTCTATGAAAGCCTGCTGGATGGGGTCGATCTCACTCTCTCCACGTCTGAGGCCCTCCACTGTAGTGATTTCCCCATCTTCTACTTCCAGGGCAAGGGTGAGACAACTCCTTATGGGTGAGCCATTCCACAGAACCGTGCATGAGCCGCAGACCCCGAGCCCGCATCCTTGCTTCGTTCCCGTCATCTCAAGGTCATCCCGCAATAGTTCCAGTAGCGTTCGGTTTTGGGGGATGTATAAATCGTATTCTTCCCCGTTAACCCTTATGGAAATCGGAATTTTTTTCATGGCCCCAAACCCCTTACCTTTTTCGCCTTGTGATAATTTTTTGTTTACCGATTGGGCATATCGCTCATTGCTTTCTTTCAAGGGCCCTATCCAAGGCCTCCTTGATGGCCTTTCTTGCCATGATCCCTGCCATCTTAGTCCTGTACTCCAGACTGGATCCGAGGTTGTCCACCATGAAGGCCGACGCATGCCTGCTGACCGCCTCAGAGGCCTCTTCAAGGGCTTCCATGTCCGTAACGCTCTTGCCGAGCAGCATGTCTCCAGCCTCCCTCAACAGCAATGGGGCCGCACCCGCCCCTCCCACCGCAATCCTTATTGACGAAATCTTTCCACCCTCTACCGTGACTCTCGCCGCAGCAGAAACAAGGGCAAAATCTATGGCAGAGCGGTAAGTCAGTTTATGAAAGCTTGAACTTTCTCCTTCACCGGGGACGCTCAATCGGATCTCCTTTACCATTTCATTCGGTTCCAGGGCAAAGGGTCTTTCCCCTTTCCCCGTGAAAAATTCCTCAATGGGCAGTATCCTGCCGCCCTTGCTGGAGCAAAGTTCCACCTCGGCTCCCAATGCCATCAGGGCGCAACCCCCGTCCGACTGGTTTGCAGAGCGACACCTGTCACTGTTTTCCTCCGCATAGCATGTCTCGCCCTTGTCCTTGTGACACCTGGTCCTGCCCGAGCGCCAGAAGGCCGACTGGTCGTAGTATAGACACCTCGTCTCCAGACAGAGGTTGCCGCCTATGGTCCCCCTGAAATGCTGGATGGGCGGTGCCCCGATCAATCGCACCGCTCGATTCAAGGATGGATATAGATCCTGAATAGGCCCTGAGTCCAACAATGAGGCAAGGGGAGTCATAGCGCCGATCTTGACCGCTCCCTCTTCCTGGAGCACATAATTCATCCCCTGGACTCCTTTAAGGCTGATGACCACGGAAGGCTCGTTGAGTCTCTGTTTCATCCTCACAAGAAGGTCGGTCCCGCCGGCCAGGAGGGCCGCATCTTCCTGAAAGCGATCCAAAGACTCAAGGACGGCATCCAGGCTTTCGGGTCTCAAATACTCAAATGATGGCAGTCTCAATCTCCTGATCCTCCTTTCCGGGATTCCCTCAAGGCCCTCAACATTTTTTCAGGGGTTATGGGCAGGGATTTGATCCTGATACCCGTGGCATCGTACACTGCATTTGCTATGGCGGGTGCCGTGGGGACAAGTCCGGGTTCCCCTATTCCTTTGGCCCCAAAGGGGCCTTCGATATCGTTGGTCTCGATGCATTCTACGTGTATGGGGAAGTCGATATCGGGTGCGGACAATATCTTGTAATCTAGAAAGTTTGGATTGAGATTCTTTCCCTTGTCCGTCTTGTATTCCTCGCAGAGGGCGTAACCCAGCCCCATCACCACCCCGCCGTAGATCTGCCCCTTTATGGTCTGTTTGTTAATTACCCTCCCCACATCATGGGCGGACACGAACTGAATCACCCTGATCCGGCCTGTCTCAAGGTCCACCTCTACTTCCGCACCCTGCACCCCGAAGATATAGGTCGCAGACATGTTTCCCCTGCACGTCTTTTGATCCAGCATCTCGTTGCAGGGATCATAAAAGGCCTCTGCCATAATCATCGTCCCCTGCTCCTTGTAATGGGCCTCCCTTAGTATCTCATCGAGTCCGAGACGGAGCAGTGGATTGTCAGGTTCTTCCTTGAAAAAGACCATGTTGTCCTTCAGTTCGAACTCTGAAGGGTCAGAGATCCTCTCAAAGTCAAGGTCGGGGATTTGGAAGTCAGGATCCCTCTTCTTCCTCTTTTCAAGGTTGTATTTGAGGCGGGGCATAAAGTGCTCGGAGGCAAGCTGGAAGATCTTCTCCCTGGCCTTCCGTGCGGCCATAATGGCTGCGTTGCCCGATGTAAAGGCACCCCTGCTGGCATGTGTCCCCACGTCCCAGGGACAGGTAGCAGTGTCCCCTGATATGATCATTACCTTGTCGGGGGTGACGCCCAGGGCCTCGGCAGATGTCAGGACAAGGGCCGCGTTGAAACCCTGCCCCATCTCCACTCCCCCTGTTATCACGGATACATTACCGAAATCATCCAACTTCATGATGATTCCCGTCCCGTCTGAGCGGTATACGCGACCGGAGCCTCCCACATGAAAAAGGGATGCCATGCCCACCCCCCTGACCTTCCCCGCCCCATTGCCTTTTTTGCTTTTTCCTCTCTTCTTGTCCCACTCCAGCCTCTCGGCCACCTTTCTCAGGCACTCATCCATACCGCAACTGGTTATCTGAAGACCCATGGGGGTGATGTCATCGGGGATGTTCCTGTTTCTCATCCTGAATTCATAGGGATCAATGCCCGCCGCCTCGGCAAGCTGGTCCAGATTGCTCTCGATCGCCCATGCGGCCTGGGGATTTCCGTATCCCCTCATTGCCTGGCAGTAAGTGTTGTTCGTGTAGACGATCTTGGTCTCGTACCGGACATTGGGAACCCGATAGAGGGAGGAAATGGGCAGCATCATTACACTGGGGGTCGTCGCGCCCCAGGAAGTGTATGCCCCGTTGTCGAGGGTCATCCTTACCTCCCTGAAGGTCAACTTTCCCTCGCCATCACACCCCTGCATTATCCAGGTCCTGGTGGGCTGCCTGGGGGAGAGGGTGGTGAATTCCTCTTCCCTGTTAAGAACGATCTTGACGGGCCTCCCGGTCTTGTAAGCCAGCAGGATGGCGATGTACTCGTACCCGTGGGTATCCAACCCGGTACCAAATGCCCCCCCGAGGGTGGGGACGATGACCCTCGTGTTCTTGCCCTTCAATCCCATGGCCTGTAGTGCGCGGTTGAAATCGCTCTGGGCCAAGAAGGGGATCTGGGTCTTGGTGTGGATTATCAAGTTGTTTTGAAGATCGAACTCGGCGATACAACCGGCGGTCCCCATGCATGATTGTTGGATCAGAGGAGTCTCATAGTAATCCTCGGCTACGCAAGCCGCTTCAGCCTTGGCCTTGTCCACATCACCCGCCACGAATCTCCAGGGTACCGGAACGAGGTTGTCCTTCTTGGGTCTCCCCCGGGCATCCACCTCGTGAATAAGCGGAGCACCTTCTCTCAAGGCCTCTTCGGGGGAAAAGACTCCCGGGAGCTCTTCGTATTCGACCCTTATCAACTCCACTGCCTCTTCCGCAATCTCAGGATCAATGGCTGCAACCGCGGCCACTTCATCCCGAAATTGTCTCACCTTGTCCCGCTTCAAGGGAGTGTTGTCCCTTATGAAGCCAATCCTGATCTCCGGGGTGTTATAACCCGTGATAACCGCCCGGACGCCCGGGAGCCTTTCCGCCCTGGAGGTATCTATGTGCTTGATGCGGGCATGGGCGAACCCGCTATACCTTATCTTTCCATAGAGCATACCCGGCCTGACAATATCATGGATATAAAGGGCCCTTCCCGCGACCTTGTCAGGCGCATCGGGTCTTGGTGCATCGGTCCCAATAAAGCTGTACTCGGTCATGGTTCTTACGCCTCTTTCCCCGGTGTTTTTTTCATCCATTCGGCCGCCTTCCTTATGGACTCCACTATCTGCACGTAGCCGGTACAGCGGCAAAGGTTACCGGATATGGCCCTTCTGATCTCCTCGTCTCCGGGATCCTTTTTGTCATCAAGCAGGGCCTTTGCAGAAATGATCATCCCGGGTGTACAAAAGCCGCATTGCACACCACCATTGGCAATGAACGATTCTTGAAGAGGATGGAGTTTGTTCCCCTCGCCGACCAGACCTTCTATGGTCGTCACCGACTTCCCTTCCACCTCAAATGCAGGGTAAAGGCAAGAATCCACGTTCCTGCCGTCCACCAGCACGGTGCATGCCCCGCATTCCCCGTGGCCGCATCCTTCCTTGGTACCTGTCAACTGGAATTCGTCTCTTATCACATGGAGCAGGGTCTTGTGGGACTGGATTTCAGCCGCGACCTGGTGCCCGTTCAACACAAAGTTGATCGTCTTTCGCAATCCGGATCGACAACCCTCTGATTCCTGGGATTCCGAGGGAGCTGTCCTATTGGCCTTAGGCCCTCGGTTGGGTCCGGAGACTCCTCGAGATTTGTCCTCCGGCCTTTTGAGGACATTGGAAAGTGCTTGGTTTATGGCCCTCCGGACCAAGACCCCTGAGGCCTCTCTCCTGTATTCCTCGCTGGAACGCACGTCACTTATCGGCTTGACTTCCTCCTTGACGATCGCCTCTACATCCCTGAGCAGATCCGGGCCTATTTCCTCTCCCTCCATCATCTTTTCCACCCTCGTCAGCCGTAAGGGCGTAGGTGCGACGGCCCCCACTGCAAGCCTGCACCTGCGGCAGACATTGCCTTCCATAACCACAAGCGCTGCGGCGTTGACTATGGCAAGGTCCTGGGCCACCCTGCCTATTTTCAGGAAGGCCATGCCGGTGTTGGGTTCCTTCCCGGATATCCTGATTGAGCTTACGATCTCCGGGGGCTCCAGGCAAGTCTCTCCCGGCCCCCTGAAAAACTCCCCTATGGGCACTTCTCTTTGACCCGAGGGTCCCTCCAGAACAAGCATTGCGTCCAGGACGATCAAGGGCGGTGCGCAGTCTGCGGAAGGGGCGGCATTGCAGAGGTTGCCGCCTATGGTGGCCACGTTCCTGACCTGGGGATTGGCCAGAAGTCCCACTGCCTGACTCAAGGCCGGATACTGAGAGGCAACATATTCGTTCCTTTCCAGGTCCCGCAGAAGCGTCATACTCCCCACTGTCAGGCCCCCGTCGGCTTCAATATCGGCCAAGCCCTCTATCCCTCGGAGTGAAACAAGGGCTTCGGGTCTCAGGTCCCTCTGTTTTATCCTCACGAGGACATCCGTGCCGCCCGCTATGTACCTGGCCTTTCCCTCCAACTCCGCCATGAGGTCAAAGGCCTCACTGAGGTCCCTGGGCTGAAAATACCTGAATTTTTTCATCCTGACTCCTGTCTATCCGTCATGGGGTTTCCCCGGCCTTGTTCAAGCCCAATTGAGCGAAAACCCTCAATTAGGCGTTACCAGAGTTGACGAACTCGTAAAAAGTCAAAATTGAGATGGCAAAGTAAAAAGCTTCAAGTTCAAGGCGCGCAAATCTCGTGTGATGAGGCGTACTTAGCGTACGCCGCAATCACAACGAGGCGCAACGCAGAAATTGGACTTTTTACGAAGCCATCAGAGTTACTTGTTATCCCCTGTTCAATCCCTCCGTGGCGACGGCAAAATGGTTGCCTCGATCCGAAGTCTCGAATCCCAGCGGGGTCATGCTTAGGCCCTGTTATCGAATACCCTCTTACTCTTCCTCTCAGACCTGGGAAGTGATCCGTAATCAAGAATCTCCACCTCGACACTCACCATGATCCTATTCTTGATTTCTGCGGAGATCATCCGGACAAGCTCTTTGTCCCTGTCTTTTTCCACCCCTTGGTCACGTTCGACCTTCAGGATCATGTAGTCCTTGCCGTCCTCCCGCCTTTCAAGGTGGATCTGGTATTCACTTCCAATCCCTTCTATGCCGGAGAGGAGATCATCGATCTGCCCGGGATATATGTTCACGGCCCTGAATATGAACATATCATCGGAGCGCCCGAGCAAGCGGTCATGCCTTGGCATGATGGAACCACAGGGGCAGCGCCCCGGCAACAACCGGGTCAGGTCTCTTGTGCGGTACCTGATCAGGGGGGCAGCCTCCTTCTTCAGGGTGGTCACAACCATCTCCCCGGTCTCTCCCTCCGGTACCGGTTCCAGGGTCTCGGGATCCAGGATTTCCAGGAAATAGTAATCGGCCCAGTAGTGGATTCCCGTGTGATAGACACAGTCCAGGCCTGTCCCGGGACCATACAACTCTGTCATGCCGGGGATGTCGAAGAGGTGTTCCAGGCCAAGAAGCTCTTTGATGCGTCTCCTCATGGCATCGCTCGATCTCTCGGACCCGAAGATCATCTTCCTCAAACTTATCTTGTCTCCGATTCCCCTTCTACCGATTTCCTCTGCCATCAACAGGCCCATGGAAGCGGTGCAGCACATTACGGTGGACTGAAAGTCCACCAGGAACTGGCATTGCAGATCCACGTTTCCAGGCCCCGTCGGAATCGCCATTGCCCCGAATGCCTCGCACCCCATCTGGAAGCTTATGCCTGCCGTCCATACCCCGTAGCCCACAGCGATCTGAACCCGATCCCCTGCTGTCAATTCCGCCATCTCATAGCATCGAGCGAAGAAGTGGGTCCAGTCCGCTATGTCCTTTTCCGTGTAGCAGAGGACCTTTCTTTTTCCAGTGGTGCCCGAAGATGCATGGATGCGTACCACCTCCTCCAGGGGGACCGCGAGCAGGGGATAAGGATATCCTTCGGTCAAATCTTCGGCCGTCGTAAATGGCAGTGATCCCACATCCTCCAGGGAACGGATATCCTCCGGGCGGATCCCCGCGTCGTCCAGTTTTTTCCTGTAGAAGGATGAGCCCTTGTATGCATGGGAAACCGTCCACTTTAGACCCTTCAGTTGCAGGTCCCTCAACTCTTCTTCACTCTTGACAGTGGGCATGAATGTCCTCTTCATAAGTGCTCCCTCAAATATTTGCTCCCCCACTCAGATGCAAATGGCAGACCAGGGAATTCACTGTGCTTGGCTGCCGGGCCTTCTGCCCCGTGCAAGAGAAGAAACAGGTTCATCTGAGCATATTGGGTATCAGCAGCACGATCTGGGGGAATATTATCAATATGATTATGCACACTATGCATGCCATCAGGAAAAAACTGATGCTTTTGAATATTGTCCCCAGTTCTATGTCCGGTGCCAATGCCTTGACTACGTAAATGTTGACGCCGACGGGCGGAGTGATTGCACCCATGGTAGTGACCATGGTCAGAATGATACTGTACCATATGGGGTCAAACCCCAGTGCCATACCCAGGGGGAAAAAAATGGGGATGGTGAGCACAAGAAACCCCAGAGAGTCTATAAAGCATCCCCCCAGGAGGTAGATGGCAAGCACGATGGCCAAAATAACGTATGGCGATACCGGCAGGCCGGCTGCAAATTCGGCGATCATGAAGGGCAACCTGGTAACGGCCAGGAATCTACCGAAAATGATCGCGCCCGTGACCAGGAAAAACACCATGGCAGAAATCTTGAGCGTTTCCAGGATAGAGTGCATCAGACCCTTCCAGCTCAGCCTGCCGAAGGGCACTGTTACCAGCAGGGTGAAGAAGACACCCACTGCCCCGGCCTCTGTCGGTGTGAACCACCCCGCATACAGGCCCCCTATCACCAGGAGGAAGATTATGACGGCCTCTATGACGCCGGTAAGTGAGAGAATTTTCTCCTTAAAGGTCGCCCTGGGTCCAGCCGGGCCAAAATGGGGATATACCCTGCAGAGGAGGAAAATGGTTAGAACGAATAGTACCCCCAATAGGATCGCGGGCAAGATTCCACCCAGGAAGAGCTTAATGATAGACTGCTCTGTCTGGAGACCGATAATTATCAACACCACGCTGGGCGGCATCACAGTTCCCAGTGTCCCGCCGGTTACGACGGTGCCGCTGCTCAGGAGTGTGTCGTAGTTGTATTTTTTCATCTGGGGCAGGGCCACAGTACCCATGGTAGCTGCCGTAGCGGTATTCGATCCGCAGATGGCGGCAAAAAGCTCGTCCGCCCCTATTGTTGCTATTGCCAGCCCTCCGCGCCAGTGCCCGAACCACTTGTAGGCCGCATTGTACAGCCTTTCAGCGATCCCTGAGTTAAAGGCCAGATAACCAAGAAAGATGAACAGGGGAACTACCGTGAGACCATACTTGGAAAAGGTCGCCCATATATCATTCCCGACCATGTTGAGAGCGGCCTTGAAGGAAACCACGTAGGAGAAACCGGTGAACCCCACGATTGCCATGGCAAAGCCCACGGGCATACCCAGAAAAAACAGGACGACCAGAAGGACGACTATTCCGATTATTCCTACAAGGGTCACACTCAACTCTCAGCCTTTCTCTCCTTTGCCAGGGATTTGAGGAGTTCGGTCAGGAAAACCAGCGACAGCACAAGGCAACCGGCTGCAACCCCGTAAGTAAAAGGATAGTAGATGATTCTCAGGGTCTCCGTCACCTCACCTGTCTGATAAAGGGTCGTGGCATACTTTGAGAGCTGCCAGGTCACCATTCCAAAAAAGACCATGCAAAGGGCGCTGTTGATACAATCCAGGATCCGCCTTCTCCTCTTCGAGAATCCAAGCACCAGTATGTCCACTGCAATGTGGCCCTTTCTTTGTTGCGTATAGCCCAGGGCAAAGGCGGTCACTATGGCTCCGAAGTATCCCAGCAGCTCGTAGGTCCCCCTTACGGGCATCCATACGATCCTAAAGAAAATATTTGCGCAGGTCAGTAGGATCATTGCAGCCAAAAAAGACCCGGCTATCAACACCAGGACACGGTTCAAGAAATTACTTATTTTCTCAAGGACTGCCATTTCGCTTAACCCGACTCTTCATGCTTGGGGCACCTCAAGAAGATATTGAAGGAAAATCACGAAATCAAGGGTTGATGGCTTCGTAAAAAGTCCAATTTCTGCGTTGCGCTTCATCTCGTTGTGATTGCGGCGTACACTAAGTACGCCTCATCACACGAGATTCGCCCGCCTTGAACTTGAAGCTTTTTACTTTGCCATCCCAATTTCGACTTTTTACGAGTTCATCAAGGGGCGCGTCCCCTTGCGGAGGAATGGGGAGCGCAACCCTTGAAAGATGAGGTGCTCAGACCGCTATTGACCGGCGTACATCCTGGTAAAGGCCCTGATATCTTCTACGATCTGCACGGCTAGGAGGCCTTTCCCGCTCACGTCCTTTATCCAATTCTCTACGATCGGTCCCAGCAACCTGTCCCACCTGGCCTTTTCTGACGGAGACAGATCAATCACTTCCACATTGTGATTCTTTTTTGACCATGCGATGGCCTCTTTCACATGATTGTCCATATACACTCCGGTCCAAGCTGCCTGCTGGGTCTCCAGGCCCTCCATGACTTCCTGAACGTCCTTGGGCAGGGAGTTCCACTTATCCATGTTCATAACCACTGCAAAGGGATAGACCACTGCGTTCGTAATGGTCACGTAGCGGCAGAGCTCAGCGAACTTGAAGTCTTTCATGACCTCGAGGGACGTGAAGAGCCCTTTCACCACTCCTTTCTGCAACGCTTCAGGTGTCTGGGGCATAGGCATCCCCACCGGGTTGGCATTCCAGGCCTTGAGGATCTGGGCCGCCCCTCCCGATGCCCTTATGGGGACTCCCTTGATGTCCTCCAGGGTCCTTATCGGTATCTTTGACATGATGTTCGACGGGGCGGTAGCGAACATGGTCAACACCTTGACCTTCGAAAACGCCTTGGGCCGGTACTTCTTGTAAAGATCCCACAGGACCAGGCTTCCCACCAGAGAGTTAGGTATCCCCAGGGGCAGACTGGTGGCGTTGGTCACGAGGAACCTTCCCGGCTGGTATGCCATGCAAAGATTCCCGATATCCGCTGTGCCCGCTATTACACCATCCATCATGTTCTTTGCGCCCAGCAGTGTCCCGCCGGGAAAGGTGTCAATGGAAACCTTGCCATTCGTCCTCCTTTCCACTTCCTTCTTCCACCGCTCCATCTGGACGCACGGAAAGGTGGGTGCAGGGGGAAAGTTGGCATAGGTCAGTTTTATCGGGCCTGCCATTGCAGGGATACTTGTCCCGAAGATTGCCGCTAACAGGATAATGGAAACACCCAGGGAAAGAATCATTGCTTTTTTCATGTCTTACCTCCTACCCAAAAAGGTTGTCACATATCTGTGTTCCCAGAGACCTCGGCTTCTTATCACCCCCTTTCTCTTCCCGCTAGGTGATGGTTGCCTCAAAATATACTGGGTTCTTTGAACTCTCCAAAGACCTCTCTGAACACATTGGCCATTTCTCCAAGCGTCGTGTAGCACTTGCAGCATTCAACCAGGTAAGGCATCACATTCTCAGTGGTCCTCGCGGCCTTTTCAAGGGCCTTCAAGGTCTCACCGACCTTCTGGCTGTCCCTTGTCTTCCTTGTCTCCTTCAATCTTTCGATCTGCAGCCCGGCCCACTCTTCGTTGTACTCGTGGAGTTCCACCTCCATGTCCACCCCTTCGGTATATTTGTTGACTCCGACCTTGATTACCTTACCCTCCTGAAGTTTTTTCTCATATTCGTAGGCCTGCCTGGCCACCTCCCTCTGGACGTAGCCCGAGGAAACCGCCTCTACCATACCGCCCATCTTCTCCACCCGCCCCATCTCCTCGAGGATCTTTTCTTCCATCTCTTTGGTTAGGGTCTCAATAAAATAGGAGCCTGCAAGGGGATCCACGGTGTCCCTGAGGCCCACCTCTTCCATGAGTATCTGAAAGGTCCTCAGGGACAGGAGGGCGGCCCTTTCAGTGGGGATGGTGTAGGCCTCGTCAAAGGAACACAGGGCCGTAGTCTGTGCCCCGGACAGGGCCGCGGCAAGGGCGTAATAGGCCCCCCGGATGATATTGTTTTCCGGCTGTTGCTTGGTCAATCCGGAGCCTCCGCCGCCGAAGATTCCCCTGAGGAAAAGCGCCTTCTTGTTCTGGACGTCGTATCTCTCCCTCAGGAGCTTTGCCCATAGCTTTCTGGCTGCCCTGAATTTGGCCACTGTCTCCCACAGGTTTCCATAGACGTTCAGGTTAAAGGTAAACCGGCCCACAAACTCCTCCGCCCTGTAACCCCTTCGGATCACCTCGTCCATGTAGGCAAAGGCGATCATGAAGGCATAGGCAATCTCCTGGGCAGGCGTGCATCCGGACTCCCTGATGTGGTAACCGCAAACCGACACGGGGTTGCACCTGGGGAGCTCCTTGATGGAATATTCAATGGTATCCCCTATCAGCCTTACGGCCGGTTCAACGGGATACACCCATGCTCCCCTTCCGACAATCTCCTTAAGGATATCGTTTTGCGGGGTGGCGGAAATCTCTGTCTTCTTATACCCGAATTTTTCCGCAACCGCCTGGTACATGGCAAGCATTACACTGGCCACTGCGTTTATCGTGAGGCCTGTGCCGATACGATCAAGCCGTATGTCCTTGAAGGCTATCTCAAAGTCCTTCAAGGTGTCCACCGCCATCCCGACCCTGCCCACTTCACCCTCTGCCATAGGGTCATCGGAGTCGTACCCCATCTGGGTGGGCAAATCAAAGGCCACGTTGAGCCCTGTCTGCCCGTGGGAGATCATCAGCTTGAACCGCTCGTTTGTCTCTTCAGGGGTACCAAACCCCGTATACTGCCGAGTCGTCCAGTTCCTGCTCCTGTACCCAAGGGGATGGAGGCTCCGCGTAAAGGGAAATTCCCCCGGATCGCCCAGGTCCCAGTGATAGTCAAAGCCTATCCTGTCCAAGTCCTCAGGGGTATACACGGCCTTTACCTTTATGCCCGACTGGAGAATGACCTCCTGTATGGCATCCTTCTCATCCTTCATGTATGTAGCTACACCCATGATCCCCTCTTGATGGCTTCGTAAGAAGTCCAATTTCTATGTTGCATCTTTACACATTTCCCTTATGGAGCTGACTATCTCCTCGAACTTCGTACCGCCGGGGAAAACTCCGCTGACCCCCATCTCCTTGAGCACAGGGATGTCCTTGCTGGGAATCACCCCCCCCACAATAACCTTCATCCTGTCAAGCTTCTCTTCCTTGATCATCTCCATCAGTTTCCTGCAGATGGGGATGTGGGCCCCGGACATGATGGAGAGGCCTATCACATCCACGTCTTCCTGGATGGCCTGTTTCACTATGCTGGGGACAGTCTGGTGGAGACCCGTGTAGATCACCTCCATCCCCGCCTCTTTGAGTGCGTGGGCAACCACCTTTGCACCCCGATCGTGACCGTCAAGGCCCGGCTTTGCCAAGAGCACCCTTATCTTTCGCCCGGTCATAATAATCACTCACCTTTCTTCGTCTCTTCAATCCCCGGGGAACTCCCGAATAACACTTGCTGAGGCTTAATCCTGCCTCCCATGAAATCCGCGTCAGTCATCCGACTGGAACCAAAGAGACCACATAGCGTCTCTTGTCCCGGATCTAAAGGCCTACCCACCTCGCAATATTGGTCTGGAGGATCTCATGGGTTCCCCCTCCATAAAGCAAGAACCGGTTGTCCCTGTAATACCTCTGGGCCGAGTACTCCATGGAGTATCCATAGGCCCCGAAGATCCGCGTGGCCTCATCTGCTGCCCTGCATGCAGCCTCCGTGGCAAAGTACTTGGCCATGGACGCCTCCTTGATACAGGATATCCCCTTGTCAACCATGTGGGTAGCCCTGTAGGTCATAAGGCGAGAGGCCTCCAGGTCTGTTGCCATATTGGCTATCTTGGCCTGAATGAGCTGATAACTGCTTATTGCCTGTCCGAACTGCACCCTCTCCTTTGCGTAACGGATCGAGTCATCCAGGGCCGCCTGTTGGAGTCCTATGGCCAAGGCGGCCGTCATACTCCTGATCTCCGCGAGGATGGACATGAGGTTGCTCATTCCCTTACCTTCGGTTCCCAGTATATATTCCAGCGGAATCCGCACATTGTTGAATGCCAACTCCGAAATCTTGGTGGTCCTCGTCCCCAGGAGTTCAAAGGGCTTGCTCACGGAGACACCCTCTGTTTCCCTTGGCACAAAAAAGAAGTTTAGGCCCCTGAATTTTTTCGCAGGATCGGTCTGGCAGAGCACCGTAAAGAAATCCGCTACCGGCCCGTTGGTCACCCACGTCTTCATGCCGTTGATCACCCAACCGTCATCAACCCTCTTTGCAATGGTGTTGACATTACCCAGGTCAGATCCTGCCTCGGGCTCTGTCAGGCAAAAGGCGGCGATCTTCTCTCCCCTCATGGCAGGAAAGAAGTATTGATCTTTCATTTCCTCCGTTCCAAAGTGAAAAAGGAAATTGGTCCCCATGAGACACTGCATTGCGGTTATGGCGGCTACACTCATCAGGCCCCGCGCGAGTTCTTCACAGATGATACAATAGAGGGTGGTGTTTCCCCCGGCTCCCCCCTTGTTCTTGGGATACCTGATCCCGAATACACCCATTTTTCCTATTTTTCGGACCATCTCCGTGGGGAAGTCCCCGCTTTCATCAATTTCCCTGGCCCTGGGAATGAGTTCCCTGTCGACAAACTTGGCCATGGTCTTTCTTATGATCTCTTCGGGGTTCGATCTGATCATGTCATGTTATCCCCCCTTCACTGCTCTTTCTTCATCCGGTCGATCATCTCCGGGACCACCTCATGGAGGTCGCCTACGATACCCCAGTCAGACACCTGGAAGATGGGGGCCCTCGGGTCCCGGTTTATGGCCACCACGTACCTGGAATTCATCATCCCTGCCCTGTGCTGTATGGCCCCTGATATCCCGCATGCGATATACAGCTCCGGCCTCACTGTCTGACCGGTCTGCCCTACCTGGCGTTCCGGAGGTATCCATCCCTCTTCCACCGCAACCCTGGTGCCCGCCATCTCCCCTCCCATCACCTCCGCCAGTTCCTCGATGATCTTGAAACCCTCTGCATTTCCGACGCCCCTTCCGCCTGCAACAATTACTTCGGCCTCGGATAGGTTCACTTTTTTCTTCTTTTCTTTAACCGCCTTGAGAACTCTGGTGTTTATCACGTCCTCCTCCAAGGAGACCTCCCACTGAACCACCTCCCCGTTGTTACTCCGCCTGAGTGATAATTCCATGACACCAGGTCTGACCGTGGCCATCTGGGGTCTTGAATATCGACTGGTAATGGTTGCCATTACGTTTCCCCCAAAGGCCGGCCTTGTCTGGAGCAAAACCCTTTCCTCGGGATCTGTTGTCAGTTCCGTGCAGTCGGCAGTCAGCCCTGCTCCCACTCGCCGGGAAAGTCGCGGGGCAAGGTCCCGGCCTATATGGGTGGCGCCCATCAGAAAAATATTCGGCCTGTGTTTCTTGACTATCCTTTCAAGGACGTTGGTGTAAGGAATTGTCCTGTAAGACCTCAGCTCTCGGTGTTCCGCCAGGTACACCTTGTCGGCGCCGTGGTCTATGAGGACCTGACAGAGGTCAGACACTTGATAGCCCAACAGCAGGGCTGATATCTCTTCGCCCAGGGCGGCACCAAGCTCCCGGGCCTTACCCAGGAGCTCCAATGATACCCTGACCAATTCCCCGTCCCTCTGCTCCGCGAACACCCATACGCCTTTGCAGTCGCTGAAATCCGGAATCGTCCTGGGCTCTATGTCCGAGAAAACCGCCTCCTGCTTGCAAACCTCGATACAGGCGCCGCAGGAAGTACACCGCTCATTGATATGGGCCTTATCATCCCTAAAATCTATTGCTCCATAGGGGCATGCCCTGATACAAAGCTTGCAACCATTGCACAGCTCAGTCTCTATCCATACGCTCATCTTTTCCCTCTTGTTCCAAATTCACCGCCCAGGCTTGCCTCTATGACGGGCCCTGCAGGAATCTTTCTCTCGGCCCTATAACAATTTTTTCTCCCTAATCTTGTCCAGCAGCGTCTCCACGGCCTCCTTTGTATCGCCCTTGATTATCTCACCTTCTCTTTTTTGTTTTGGGGAGAATGTCCTTATTACATGTGTAAGAGACCCCTCAAGCCCCACTTCACTGGTCTTCACTCCAATGTCAGCGGCATTCCAGACCTTTATCGGGGCCTTTTCCTTGCATGAATCGATCAATCTCCCAACAAGGGGATACCGGGGAGTATTCATCTCATTGGTCATCGTGAGCAATCCGGGGAGAGGGCACTCCACCACCTCGAACCCATCTTCCAGACGCCTTTTCACGACCACCTTGCCCTTTTCAATCTCTTCTATACCAAATACATAGGTCACCTGCGGGACCCCCAGAAAATCCGCCACCTGGGGGCCGATCTGGGCAGTGTCACCGTCTATGGCCTGCCGCCCGCAAAGGACCAGGTCATAGGACCCCAGCTTTTCTATGGCCTTGCCCAGGGTATAGGAGGTCGCCCAGGTATCAGCCCCTGCAAAGGCCTTATCGGTGAGTAGAATCCCTTCATCCGCCCCCATACCGATTGCCTCTGAAATAGCATCTATTGCCTGGGCCGGACCCATGGAGAGCACAGTTATCCTCCCCCCCAGGGTCTCTTTTATGCTTATGGCTGATTCAAGGGCATGGAGGTCGTCAGGATTGATGATACTCTCCACCCCTTCCCTTATGAGGGTTCCCGTTTTAGGGTCCAGCTTGACCTCCGTGGTATCCGGAACCTGCTTTATTAGGACTATTATATCCATCTTAGTTTACCCCTTTGTCACAAACCCCCTCGCCCACCGGATTCAAGGTTGGTATTCCGTGTTTCATATGACACCTTTTTCCTTCAACCGCTTGATATCATCATCCCCGTATCCCAGCTTTGTAAGTATTTCCCTATTGTGTTCGCCGAATCGCGGCGGGAAAGACAATCTTCGCTGGTTCTCCTCCAGGAACGGGCTCGTATACGGAGGGGGGGCGTGGGTGACCCGCATGCCTGTTACCTGATCTTCAGAATAGATGAGTCTCCTTTGAACCAGGGGCTCCCTTATGACATCCTCGATCCTGTTTATCTTGCTGACCGGCACAGTGGCGGACTTGAACATCTCCACAAGCTCCCCAGAAGTAAGGCCCTTGGTTATCTCGTTTATGGCCCTATTGAGCCGCTCCACATCCCTTATCCGGCCCGCATTTTTTTCGTACTCCGGCCGGTCCAATGTCCTGAACGGTTCAAGGGACACTATTGATCTCCATTGCCTGTCATTCCCTATGGCCAAGTAGACATAGCCGTCCTTCGTCTCGTAGACCGAGACAGGAGCAAAGAATTCGTGTATATTACCCCGGCGGGTTACCCTCTTGCCAAAGGTATCGGTCATGGTGATGGGGACTGTCAACCAGGAGACAGAAGATTCAAACATGGAAACGTCTATTCGACTCCCCTCGCCGGTCTTCTCCCGCTTCAGCAAGGCCTTCATCAAGAGACCATAGGCGTGCTCGCTGGTGCCCATATCAGGGAGGGGTATCCCCAGCACCTGAGGAGTACCATCCTCCTCTCCGGTCATTTCCATGAGGCCTGATCTTGCCTGCAAGATAGGATCGTAGGCGGCTTCATTGCTGTCAGGACCGAATCCCGTGATCCCCAGCCATATGATATCCTCTTTTATAGACCTTACACTTTCGTAGTCGATCCCAAGCTTCCTGTAGTTCCTGGGGAGCTGTTGTGTGGCAAAGATATCCACGTTCAGGCCTTTAATGAGTTTTCTGAATATCTCCTGCCCCCCCTCCTGAGAGAGATCCAGGGTGATCGCCTTTTTCCCCGCATTGATACACAGGTAATAGGAGTTCATCCTATCTTCATTCAACACGTTTTCACCAACCAGTCTGTTTGGATCGCCATATACGGGGTGTTCCATGCGGATTACGGTCATTCCATCCTGTGCCAGGCGAAACGTCAGGTAAGGCAGGACCGTGGCCTGCTCAAGGGCAAGAACGGTTATATTCCTCAAAAACTCCATGGATTATCCCCAAAAGCCGTTGTTGTTATGGAGGCATATACAGTAGGAGGGAAGATCAAAGCCTTTTTCGCACCTTACACGATCCATGTATACGGCACAGGCCCTTAACCTGTCAAGAATCTTTTCCGGCATAGGGATCTCCGGTGTTGCTTCTAATACTCCAATATTTGTACCACTTTAGACTTCTGGTGCCATTCTAGCCGTTATCAATGACTTGGGGTCTCAGCAATCCCTCTCCACCCCATCCCGTTCGGTCCCGGGTATCCCCCCTGGACCCTCTCTTCCCTCTTTTTTGGTACAAACGTACTGCCCTGTTGTGCTCGGTCAAGGTCTTGGAAAAATGGTGAGAGCCGTCATTGCGGGATACGAAATAGAGATAATCGGTCTCAGCCGGGTAGAGAACCGCCATGATTGATTCCAGTCCTGGGTTTGCAATAGGCCCGGGAGGAAGGCCCCTTATGACATAGGTGTTATAGGGAGTCCTTCGAGCGAGGTCTTTCCTTGTGAGGTTGCCGGTAAAATTTTCAATACCGTAGATTACGGTTGGATCGCTCTCCAGGCGCATCCTCTTTTTCAAGCGATTGAGAAAGACGCTGGCTATTATGGGGCGTTCTTCACCCAGGCCTGTCTCTTTTTCCACGATTGATGCGAGCGTTATGACCTCACCTAAACTCATGCCCCTCTCCTCGGTCCTTTTCCTCAAGGGTCCTACAAGCTGCCAGAATCTCTTTACCATGGTTTCTATTATGGATAACTCTGAAATCCCCTTTCCAAAGTGGTAGGTATCAGGGTAAAGATAGCCTTCCATGCTCGGGCCGACTATTCCAAAACGTTCCAAAATGGAGGGATCGTTAGTAAGGCTCAGGAACTTTTCTTCATTCACCAGGCCCTTTCCTGCCAGAAGGCGGGCTATTTGGGCCCTCGTAAAGCCTTCGGGTATAGTGACCGGATGGGTGAGGATCATCCCTTTGGTAAGCTTCTCAAAGATACGGACCGGGGGCATGGCGGAGTTCAAGATATATTCCCCTGACTTTATCTGCCTCCCGTATCCCATTATCCTCGCCCATAGTAAGAACAGGGTCTTGCTGGAAATAATGTATTTCTCTTCCAGCTCATTCGCCACTTCTCTGAGGGTCTGACCTTCCCTGATAATGACGACTTGGTCTCTTCCCCCCTTTTCAGCCGGGCTTATCATGAAAAGGCCCACTCCCAGCAAGAGGAAGATCAGAGCCAGGAAAATAATCCCCGATAGGATCGCAAATATCCTTTTTCTAGACATGGCAGAACAATAGGAAGCAAATACTGATGATTTCTAATATAGGCCAAAACCAGTGGAGACTAAAGGTTTTTCTAAACTGAAGGGGGGATTTGCCCCCAGTTGTTCAAGGGACAAATAGGGCACCTGGGGCCCCTGCTCAGGCAGAATTCCTTCCCCGTCCTCACGATCAGGGCATGGAACTCCCCGTAGAGTCCTCTGTCTTCGGGAAGATGGTCCATAAAGAAGCTCTGCAATTCCGAATAACTGGATTGCTCGGCCACCATCCCGTGCCTGGAGAGGATCCTGAAGGTATAGGCGTCGATAACAAAGACAGGACGAGCAGCAGCATAGAGGAGTATGCTATCCGCAGTCTCTTCCCCTATCCCCCTGACCGAAAGGAGCCCCTGCCTTAGCTTTTCAGTCTCCTCGTTCAAGAAAACGGTAATGTCCTCCCCATATCGCTCAACTATGAAGTGAATCAAGTTCTTCAGCCTCTTTGCCTTTACATTGTAATAGCCGGCCGGCCGGATTACCTCGGCAAGCACTTGCGTTGGAAGGGAATGAATGGCCTCGATGGACAAAAGATTCTTCTCTTTCAACCTCTTGATGGCCTTTTCCACGTTCTTCCAGTTGGTGTTCTGTGTAAGAACCGCCCCCACAATGATTTCAATCTCCGTCTCACCCGGCCACCAGTGTTGCGGACCGAAATGCGCCGACATGAGATCGTACATCTCCATAAGCTCTTTGCCTCTCCTAGTATCCAAGGAAGGCCACCCTTTCACCCCAATAACATTGATGGCTTCGTAAAAAGTCCAATTTCTGCGTTGCGCTTCATCCCTGCCCCGTTAAATGGGAATTTGTGGAGCTGAATTAAAGTCCCAGAACCCTCTAAAAACATCATGAGCCCGACGTTCTTTGAATCCGGGGTTATTTAACGGGGTAAATGATTGCGGCGTACGCTAAGTACGCCTCATCACACGAGATTCGCGCGCCTTGAACTTGAAGCTTTTTACTTTGCCATCCCAATTTTGACTTTTTACGAACTCGTCAACATTGATAGAGCTGGAACTCGATCAGGTGTTATTTGTTAACAGGCTGTTGCCCAAATCTTTTCCGCTCCACCCATTTATGCCAAAAGAAAATAGCGCTCATGGTATTTGCTGTTGTGGTCCCTGGGGGTCTTTTCTCAAGGCTCAATCAAATGCCTTCCAGGCACTTACAAGGCACAAACAGTTAATAGAAGGCCACAGTAGCCCCAAGAGATCATCTTCACCGGAGCCTCCACCTCTCGCCCCTATTGAGGAACCCCTATGAGGCC
>JAFDHB010000196.1 GCA_019308985.1 Deltaproteobacteria bacterium
CAACAGCGGGGTAAAGCTGACGATTGCGGGGGCCAAGACCTTGCCTGCCATACAACAACTGGAGGCACAGGGTATTAGCGTCCTGGTATGCGGTACCTGCCTGAATCATTTCAATCTGCTGGACCAAAAGCGGGTGGGTGAGACCACGAACATGCTTGACATTGTGACAAGCCTACAGCTTGCCGACAAAGTGATCGGTGTGTGATGACGGAGAAGGGCATGAATGAAAAGTATGAAAAAATGTGGGAGGACTTGGGCCTTGATATCAGTGCCCATGACGGACTCCTCAAAGTTCTGGGGCAATTTTACGGCGATATCTATCTCAGCCAGGACAAACGTCTAAAGGGGATGGAATATCTGGATTTCGTGCTGTCAGAGGTTCATGGCCTGCGGATCAAAGAACTCCAGGATGCCAGGGCGGCCGGGAAGAAAATTATTGGAACATTCTGCGTGTTTGTGCCGGAAGAGCTGATCTGGGCTGCCAACAGCACGGCGGTTGGCCTCTGCGCAGGAGCAGAGATCGGCAAGGAGGCAGCTGAAAAGATCTTACCCCGCAACACCTGTGCTTTGATCAAATCCTTTGTGGGCTTTAAGCTGGCCAAGCTGTGTCCATACGTCGAATCCTGTGATTTGGTTATAGGTGAAACCACCTGCGATGGCAAAAAGAAGGCCTACGAGATCTTCCAGGAATACGTGCCCATGCATATCATGGAGCTTCCCCAGATGAAAGGGGCTTGCGATCGGGATCTCTATATGACTGAGGTGTTGAAGTTCAAGGCAAAGATAGAAGAGGTCAGCGGCCACGATATTACGGCAGATAATTTAAAGGAGGCCATCAAGCTCATCAATAACCGGCGGAAGGCTTTGCAGCGACTCAATCAGCTTCGCAAGGCGATCCCCACGCCGATTTCCGGAAGGGACGTTTTGCTCATCAATCAGATATCATTCTACGATGACCCTTGGCGGTTTACCGCCAAGATTAATGAACTCTGTGATGAGCTTGAAAAGCGTGTCCAGGCAGGCGAGGGTATCGTGGAAAACGACATCCCGCGCCTCATGATGTCGGGCTGTCCCATGGCCGTGCCCAACTGGAAGCTTCCCTATGTGGTGGAGTCCTCAGGGGCAGTCATTGTGGGAGAAGAATCGTGCATCGGGACACGAAACACACGGGACTTGGTAGACGAAACCGGTGAGACAATGGAAAAGATGATCAATGCCCTCGTGGATCGTTATATGCGTATTGACTGTGCCTGCTTTACCCCGAACCCTGAGCGTCTGGAACACATTGTAGAGATGGCCAAAGACCTCAAGGTCAATGGCGTGATCCATTACGCCCTCCAATTCTGTCATCCTTATACTATTGAAGCTTATAAAGTGGAAAAAGCCCTGGAGCAAGAAAATATTCCCCTGCTCAGGATAGAGACCGATTACAGTATGGAGGATATTGAACAGCTCAAGACCCGGGTGGAAGCGTTTGTGGAAATGGTCAAATAAGGAAGCAGCGCATTGAGACCAGAAAGCATGTCCTTGTTTGATCGTTTGAGTGAGAAGAGTCAGCTTGAAATAGAAACGGCAAAGGAGGTCGGCACAAAGGTAGTAGGCTTGTACTGTACCTTTGCCCCAAAAGAGCTGGTACGCGCGGTCGGTGCCATTCCTGTTGGCCTCTGCGGAAAAGATCAAACACCCATTCGTGATGCAGAAACTATCTTACCTGCAAACCTTTGCCCCCTGATCAAGTCAAGCTACGGCTATGCCATCACAAACACGTGTCCCTATTTCTATCTTTCAGATTTTCTCATTGGGGAGACGACGTGTGACGGCAAGAAGAAGATGTTTGAGCTCCTGGGACAACTGAAACCCTTATTTCTCATGCATCTGCCGCCCTGTTGTGATGGAGATCGGTCTTTGAATTATTGGGTCGGAGAGGTGATAAGGCTCAAAGACTTCTTAGAGAGACAGACTGGTACGAAAATAGGTGAAGAGGAATTAAGTCGCCAGATTAAGATTCATAATAAAAAAAGGGTGTTATTAAAGGAGATTGTTGGCTACTGCGCAAATTATCCTGTACCCATTTCCGGCACGGATATGATGGTGGTGATGGAGTCCAGGAACTTTTTGGTTGATATCGAAGGCTACATAAACAATCTGCAGCGACTTGCCCGCGAGCTTCAGGCCATAAAAAGGGAGGGGAGATCGGTCTGCAGCCCCGATGCCCCGAGGATACTTCTGACAGGATGCCCGGTGGGTAAGGGTTCGGAAAAGGTTCTGCGAATAATCGAGGAATGCGGGGGTGTTGTCGTCTGTCAGGAGCATTGTACCGGCATCAAGAGTTTTAACCTGCTGGTGGACGAAGATGATGCCCCTTACAAAGCCATCGCACACCGCTATTTAAAAACCCCCTGTTCCTGCATGACACCCAACCAAGGCCGAATCGAACTCCTGTGCCAGCTCATCGAGGATTTCAAAATTCAGGGCGTGGTCGATCTAACCTGGCAGTGTTGTCATACTTACAATGTTGAGTCCTACCTCATCAAGACGTTCTTGGAAAAAAGATACCAGATACCGCTTCTCCACCTTGAAACAGATTATTCTGAATCGGATACAGGGCAATTGAAGACCAGGATTGAGGCTTTTCTGGAGATGTTCCATTGATTGAATCGCAAAAGCGCTCGCTAACCCCGCAGCAAGCTGCAGGGAGCTTCAAAATGAAATTACCAAAACCAAGGAGGATACGGAAATGACCAAGACAGAAAGAGATTTAACCAGGCGGGATTTTTTGAAAAAGGCCGGTAAGGTGGCTGCCGGAACTGCACTCGTCGGACTGGCTCCAGGCATTATCACGGCGAGAAAAGTGTACGCCAAAGTACCCAATATAAATTTTGCCTACATATTATCCGACCACCACGCGCCATTAATGGTTCTGGCCAAGGAGTGGGAGCTTTTCCAGGAAAGATACAAGATTTACATTAAACCAGTAACCGAGCACAAACTTTATGATTTCTTTTACGACGGCTCAAAGATAGCCAAGGTAAAACTAATCCCTACGAAAAAGGGACCGGACCTTGAAAAACTGGTGGCTCAGGGGAGTGTCGATATGGGGATCAGCGGCACCCAGGCTATTATCATGTCGATCGATAAGGGAGTAAAGACGAAAATCATTTCCCCACTTCAAACCGCGGGCAATGTTTTCGTACTGAAAAAAGGGCTCCCCATGAACAACTGGAACGAATTCGTCAAGGAGATAAAGGGGAGCAAGAGTCAATTCAAGATAGGAATGCCCGGTCCTCATTGTGTGGCAACCATTGTATTCAGGTCAGCCCTCGATCATGAAGGCGTTTCCTATACAGAAGATGTTACGAATCGAAAGGCCGATATCCTTTTTATTAATATGAAAGGCCACGGAAATCTTATTTCTGCATTAGCAAACAGGATAACAGAAGGCATTATCGGGGCTCAGCCATTCCCGTCGGTTACCATAAATAGGGGCCTGGGCAAGTTGATTCTTAATCTCCAGGACGTTCCTCCCAATAAAAGATGGTATGGACATGCCTGCTGCTCGGTTGAGGCAACCGAAAAGTTTATGGAAAGGGACAGAGACCTTTTGCTCAAAATGATGGAGTTGATTGTGCTCGGGGTAAATGCGGCCAATGGGAATAAAGCGATGACTGCAAGGGCATGCTCATCCTGGCTGGGTGTTGAAGAGGCGGTTGAGAAAGTCGCAATGCCGACCCTCAATTATACGACCATCCCTTCATCCCAGTGGACAGATAGTGTTTACACCTATGTAAAAATAATGGATGAGATGAACATGGTCACCCAAAAATTACGAGGGAAACGGGGTAAGGAGCTGGAGCCCCTTGTCTTCGATTTTCAGTATACCGAAACAGCAAAAGACAACTTGAGACTGAAAAAATTCATCGTGTAGATCCTCCATTGGAGACAAGAAGCGTTTCAGAGAGAATATTTTTCCGCCTCTTACTCCCTGTTCTATTGGCTGTGGTCTGGCAGGTGCTGGCCATCTATTTTGATAAGCCAATGGTCCTTCCCAGGTTGGAGGCGGTGGGAAAAGTTCTGGCACATCCAAACACAAAGATTCTGATTACCGGGAGCCTTATCGAAAATATGGGCATAAGCCTCGGGAGGGTGATGTGTGGCTTTTTTCTGGCTGCTGCCATGGCCATTCCTCTGGGAATATTGATGGGCTATTATAGATTGGCCGAAAGGGTTCTTGAGTCAACAGTTGAATCCTTAAGACCGATCCCCCCACTGGCCTGGGTCCCTCTGATTCTCTCCTGGTTCGGAATAAAAAGCCTTGCTGACTGGTTTCCGGAACTAAGTAGCAGTGTGATCTTTGGGGGCGTTCAATTTTCCATGATCATCATTATCTTGATCGGTGCCTTTTTCCCGATTTTGCTCAATACCATCCACGGGGTCAAAGGTATCCCGGTAATCTTTATTGAATCTGCCAGAACCCTCGGTTCCAGGGGCTTTTCGCTCCTTTTCAAGGTAATTGTCCCGGCCAGTCTTCCTACAATAATGACAGGTCTGCGGATCGGGTTGGGGATAGGATGGATGTGTCTTGTAGCAGCGGAAATGATGCCGGGAAGTAATGCAGGCCTGGGCTATCTTATCTGGTATGCCTATGAATTGCTTCGGACGGAGATAATCGTTGCCGGTATGATTGTCATTGGTCTTATTGGATTTGTTATGGATCGGGGTTTCAGGTATGTTGAAAAGAAACAGTTTGCCTGGGTCAGCAGAATGAAATAGGCCATGTTAAAGATAATCGACGTCACGAAAACATTTAAAAAAACAGACGGCAAAAGAGTCTTAGCCATAAGCAATATGAACTTACAGATAGAGGAAAAGGAATTTGTTTGTATTGTAGGGGCATCTGGATGCGGTAAGACCACGACCTTAAGGCTATTGTCCGGTTTAGACATCCCTACAAAAGGGAAGATTCTCGTGGATGGAAGTCCAATCAATGGCCCCAGCCCTGAACGTGGCATCGTTTTTCAGGAATATACCCTTTTCCCCTGGAGAACCGTACTGGAAAATGTGACCTTTGGCCTTGAGATGAAAAGAATCGGAAAAAAGGAGAGAAGGCGAACGGCAAGGCACTATCTCGAATTGGTAGGGCTTGAGGATTACGCTGAGGCATATCCCTATGAACTCTCCGGCGGCATGCAGCAGAGGGTGGCCATCATAAGGGCGTTGGCTGCAAATCCAAAAGTTCTGTTGATGGACGAGCCTTTTGGCGCCCTGGATGCCCGAACCAGAGATTTTTTGCAAAATGAATTGATCAGGATATGGACAAGCGAGCAAAAGACGATTTTATTTGTTACTCATAGTATTAACGAAGCGATTTTTTTGGCTGATCGGGTAGTCGTTATGAAAAGCAGGCCTGGTAGAATTCACGACATTATTGAAATTGATCTGCCGAGACCGAGATATAAGACAGGTGAGGTATTTAAAGATTACTACACACGAATCCATGATATGTTAGAGAACGATTTAGATAAAGAGCAGCCTTAATCAAATGGAAATTATGCATCATCTTGTTTTCCCCATAAATGCCCTTCCTTCTTCTCAAATGGTCGAAGAGGGGATTGATGAAATCCTCTGGAAAGCGGACGTAAAGTTCGAAGCCTTAAGGAGGTATTATGAACAGATAGAAGCCGACGTTCTGTTTTATTTCAGTGACGTTGTTATCCAGGCAGAGGCCATGGGGGCAAAGGCAAAATATTCCAGAAAAATGATGCCTGCAGTTGAGGCCACAGCCCGGGTCATGTCGCTCCCCGACCCTGCCCAGGTTCCCAGAATGGCCGTAAACGCCAACGTGTTAAGGAGGATGGCGGGAGAGTTTCCTGATAAACTGAGAGCAGCTTTGGTCTACGGACCTTTTACTGTGGCGGGTCTGCTTGCGGGGGAGGAGGCAATATTAAGAAAACTCATAGATGATCCCAAAGAAGTCCTGAGCCTTCTTGAAAAAACCTTTGAGTGCGCAAGAAGATACGCCCTGTATCTTGTAGAATCCGGGGCAAATTTGTTGTGGATTTCTGATCCGCTTGCCGGCCTGATTCCTCCTGATCAGTTTTGGGACTTTGCCGGTAATTTTTTGAGAAGGATTTTTGAACTGTTTGCTTCTATCCCGACCATACTTCATATTTGCGGTGATACCTATCAGATTATTCAAGCGATGGTCGGGACAGGCGTACGCGGGATCAGTTTTGATAATTGTATGGATCTCTT
>JAFDHB010000197.1 GCA_019308985.1 Deltaproteobacteria bacterium
TGCGTTCTCAGACCCCTTCTCGTGGCAACATGAAAAAGCAAAGGAAAATCACAGAGATGCAATTTTTTTGAAAAAAATTCACTTTTTCTTAATCCTTATATCGGAATTCCAGTTATTGTAACACTCGCTTAATGAGCTCGTAAAAAGTCAAGAATTCTCCTTTTCCGTAACTTCGGTTCCCGCATCTCAAGTGCGGGGCCGGAGTGATGAGCAAGGGGACTTCTTACGAGTTCATCACTCTAGCGCTTTGAAACCTTTTGCCTCTATGAAGGATGTGAAAAACGCTGAAACTACGGGAGTTCAGGGATCGTTTGGAATCCCGCCTAGCGGAATCCGGACGGGGGGGGACGGAAGGAGAGTGCCGAGGCCCAGAATCATTGAAAAGGGCTAACGTGCCACGGCTATTGTAACTTCTCGATCCTCACAGCGCAGACCTTGTATTCCGGGATCTTGGCAATGGGATCCAGGGCCGGATTGGTAAGTACATTGGCAGCGCTTTCGGCAAAATGGAAAGGAATGAAGATGGTGTCTCCTTCCACCCGCTCGCTGAGGTCGGCCTTGATTTGGATCTCCCCCCTTCTGGAGTGGATCTTTATGCGCTCTCCCTGAGAAATTCCCAACTCCCGAGCCTTTTGGGGATTGATCTCAACGTAGCCCTCCTCTACCTCCCTGTTAAGGGAAGGGGACCGGCGACTCATTGTACCGGTATGATAATGAACATATATCCTGCCGGTCGTGAGCATATAAGGGTATTCTTCATCGGGCAACTCCTCAGGGGGTAAGTACTCAACGGCATGAAACAAGCCCAGGCCTCGGCTGAATTGATCCTCGTGTAAAGACGGTGTCCCAGGGTGCTCCCGATTTGGGCACGGCCAGTGCAGTCCATCTTCTTCAATCCTGTCATAGTGGATCCCGCCGTATATGGGAGTAACTTCCGCGATCTCCTCCATTATCCGGGAGGGGTCCGCGTACCTCATCTCGTAGCCCATCCGGGTTGCAAGGTCACAGATTATCTCCCAATCCTGTCTGGATTCCCCTATGGGCCCTATGGCCTTTCTGACCCGCTTGACCTTTCTTTCCGTATTGGTGAATGTGCCGTCTTTTTCCGCGAAGCTCACCCCGGGAAGTACCACATGGGCCAACTGAGAGGTCTCCGTCATAAAGATATCCTGAACTATCAGGAACTCCAGAGACTTGAGGGCCTTCTCCACGTGTCGAATATCGGCATCGCTGACCATGGGGTTTTCCCCGAGGATAAACATGGCCTTAAGCTCTCCCTCCTCAGCCGCCTTCAGCATCTCGGTCAAGGGCAACCCATTCCTCGTCGAGAGTTTGCGATTCCAGGCCCTTGAGAACTTCTCGCTGTTCTGCTTATCAGTAACGGCCTGATACCCCGGGTAGACATTGGGGAGGCCTCCCATGTCGCAGGCCCCCTGAACGTTGTTCTGGCCCCTCAACGGGTTCACACCCGTGCTCTCGCGTCCTACGTGCCCGCATAGCATGGCCAGGTTGGCCAGGGATTTGACGTTGTCCACGCCCGTTATATGCTGGGTGATCCCCATGGCATAGACGATTGACGAGGACTCGGATCGGGCGTAGGCCTCTGCTATACGTCGGATGTCTTCTGCTTTGACCCCGGTAATCTTTTCAACCTTTTCCGGGGTGTATCCCTCCGCCACCCTCTTAAATTCCTGGAAGCCCTCTGTCCGTTCCTCGATGAATCTACTGTTGTGCCATCCCTCTTTGAGAATGACGTTCATAATCCCGTTTATCAGCGCCACGTCTGTTCCCAGGTTCTGTCGAACGAAGATGTCGGCATAGGTGGCCAGATGGATCTTCCTCGGATCCGCTACAATCAATCTAGCCCCCTTCTCCTTGGCCCTGATGATCCTGGAGCCTATGAGCGGATGGCTTTCTGTTGTGTTGGATCCTATGACAAAAATGCATTGGGACCCTTCTATCTCATCGATGCTGTTGGTCATGGCCCCGCTGCCGAATGCAGCGGCCAGGCCAGCCACGGTCGAGGAATGACAGAGACGGGCACAGTGGTCCACGTTGTTGGTTCCGATGACCGCCCGTGCCAGCTTCTGGAGGAGGTAGTTCTCCTCGTTGGTACACTTGGCCGAGCACAGGAAGCCGATGCTGTCCGGTCCGGACTCCTCACGTATCTTCTTGAGTGCATCCGCAGCAACCTGCAAGGCCTCATCCCAGGTCGTCTCGCTGAATTGGTTTCCCCTCCTTATCAGAGGTCTGGAAAGTCGTTCGCTGCTGCTGACAAATTCGTGGATATTCCACCCCTTGATACAGAGCCCGCCCTGACTCACCGGGTCGGTCTTACAGGGCATAGACCCTACCAGATCCCCATCCAATACCTCCAACAGCAAACCACAGCCGCAGCCACAATAACCGCAGGTCGTCAGAACCGCTTTGTAATGCATCTCCCCTTCCCTTGTTACATATCTGTTCGGTCCAAGGGAATCTCCCCCAGGATGTTAAGGGGGGATCTTCCCTCCAGGTCCTCGCCGGTCCTGTAGTCAAACAATCCAGATACGATCTCACCCACCTTCTTGTAAAGGATCCGAACTGCTATGTCCACAGGGCATGCCTCCTCGCAAAGACCACAGTCAATACATCGCCCGACCATGTGCACAGCCCGGGCCAGGTGGAACGTTGGGTTTTCCGGGGGGATTTTGCCGGTGAGGATGAAACTTGGATCTTCCAGGCTGCAGACCTGACAAAAACACATGGGGCACACGTCCCTGCACCCGTAACACTTGATGCATTTGTTGAACTGGTTCGTCCAGTAGTGCAGCCGTTCTTCCCGGCTCAGTTTTTCCCTTTCCTCCAGCCTTTTGCTCTTGGGAATTCCTTGGGTCTTCTCCCCGGTTACCCATTCTGATGGATAAGGCTTGGGGCACTCGCAGGCTTCAGCCTGCTCAGGAGGACAGGCAATGCCCACGGGGATCACTCGATCGCGATGGAGCTGATTCCATTTGAAGAGCTCCTTTAAGGTCCTCTCATCGCATCCCCTCACCATCACTCCAAAATGGTCGTCTGTGTAACGGTCGACCACCTTGAGGAGCACCTTGGTCAAGGGATACCGTATATTCCCTATTACGAGGGATTCCAGCTCCTCCATGTTATCCCTGGTGAACACATGGGGCACGGGATGACCATGTTGTTCTTTGAGCCCGATGAATCCGGCGATATCACCGTCACGGAGTAGCTGTTTGACCTTTTCCACCATCTCCTTCATAGTCATCTCTCCCAGGGGTGCGACTATCCATAGGACGCCTTGAGTTGTGACGGTCCCAACTCCTTTATTCTTTGCGTAAAGGTGCGGACGAGTTCTGCAAATTTGACCCCTTCTGCGGCGGAAACCCAGGCAAGATGTAGCCGTTCCTCTTGAAACCCTGTGAACTTGAGCAGTTCCTTCAATATGGCCACTCGTTTGGCGGTCATATAGTTTCCCTTCAAGTAATGGCAATCCCCAATATGGCAACCGGCAACAATTACCCCGTCTGCCCCTTTCTGGAAGGCCTTCAGGATATGGTGCGGGGATATGGTGCCCGTGCACATCACCCGGATGTTACGCGTATTAGGGGGATACTGCATCCTGCTCACGCCGGCCAAATCCGCTCCGGCATAACTGCACCAATTACACAAAAAAGCTATTATCTTGGGCTCAAATTCTCTTGCTTTGGTTATGTCTTTCGCCATCGCTGTATGCCCTTTCAGTATTCTTATGCCAAGGCCTCCTCGATCTGGGCATATATCTGATCATGTCGATACCCTTTCAACGCTATACTCTCTGAAGGACATGTCGCTGCACACCCCCCGCAACCCTTACACAGGACCGAATTGATCACTGCCTTCCCTTTCTCCCTATCATAGAAAATCGCCCCGTAGGGACATACCTCGATGCAGCCCTGGCACCCTACGCAGACGTCGTCAATGACATGGGCGATCTCGGCACTGGCCTCTATCTTGTCCTTGGAAAGAACGGTCGCTGCCCTACCCGCAGCTCCATAGGCCTGGGCAATCGTTTCCTGAATGTGCTTGGGATAATGTGCTGTCCCACACAGGAAAATACCTTCTGCGGCAAAGTCAACGGGTCTCAGTTTTACATGGGCCTCCTGGAAGAACCCATCCGGGTTCAACGGAACCTTGAACAATTTGGAGACTTCATTGGTTTTTGCTGGAGGGATGACAGCAGCGGCTAGGGCAAGGATATCAGCATCTATGGCAAGGCGGCCCAGGACATGGTCCTGCACCGTGACCCTCAAGACACTTCGACCGCCCTCTTCAACCGCTTCCACCCTGGGCTTGTCATCCGGTTCATAGCGGATGAATTTCACGTCCTTCTCAGGAGCTTCCCGGTAATAGTCCTCCCTGAAACCGTAGGTCCTCATGTCCCGGTACAATACGTAAATATCCATCTCCGGGTTCATCTCTTTCAACTTCAGGGCGTTCTTCACCGCCTGGCTGCAGCATACCCGGCTACAATAGTTCCTCTCTTCATTCCTGCAGCCCACACACTGGATCATCACCACACTCCGGGCCTTGCCTACCCTCTCATCACCCCCGGCGATCCTCTCCTCAAGCTCCAGCTGGGTCATCACCCGGTCGTCCTCCCCGTAGAGGTACTCGGTGGGTCTATGTTCCTCGGCCCCGGTGGCGATGATGGTTATCCCATGCTTTATTTCCGTTACACCTCTTTCAAACTTCACCCTGGTCAGGAAGTTCCCCACGTAGCCGGTGGCTTCCGTGATCACCGCCTCCGTATACACGTGTATCAGGGGATGCTTATAGACCTTGTCTATAAGGTCACCCAGATAGGCCTGCACATCCATCCCTTCCAGGGTGTAATGGATCCTTCGAGCCATACCCCCCAGGTCCTTGTGCTTTTCCACCAAATAGACCTCAAACCCTTGCTCTGCCAGGCTCATGGCACAGGTCATCCCGGCCAGGCCCCCTCCGACCACCAACCCCCTCTTGTCGACGGAGAGTTGAAATTCCTGCAAGGCTTCCAGCAGGGTGGCCCTGGCTACCGACATCCGGACCGTGTCCTTCGCCTTCTCCGTTGCATCTTCCTTCTCCTTGGAGTGAACCCAAGAGCAATGTTCCCTGATATTGGCCATGTCAAAGAAATATGCATTGATGCCGCCCTCCCGTAGTGTGTCCCTGAACAGGGGCTCATGTGTCCTTGGGGTGCAAGCGGCGACTACCACCCGATTGAGGCCTTTTTCCCTGATCGTATCCGCTATTTGCTGGGCATTATCCGTAGAGCACGCAAAGAGGGTCTCTTGGGCGTGGACAACATTGGGTAATGTGGAGGCATATTCGACCACGGAAGGAACATCCACCACCCTTCCTATATTGGCCCCGCAATGACATACAAAGACCCCTATCCTGGGTTCTTCTCCCTTGACATCCCTTTCAGCCGGATATAGCCGCTCTCTGGCCAGCTTGCCTCGGCGGTAGGCCAGGAGCCGGCTGCAAAGGGCCTCAGCCCCGCTGGCGGTCATGACCGACTCGGGGATATCCATTGGTCCCTGAAAGGCTCCGCTTACAAACACCCCGGGACGAGTGGTCTCCAGGGGATTGAAGGAATTGACTTTGCAGAACCCATGGGAATCCAGTTCTATTCCGAACTTCTCAGACAGATCCTTTACATCACCAGGCGGATTCAACCCGACGGACAACACCACCAGGTCGAATTCTTCTTCCCTTACTCCCTTGTCAGGGGCAGCGTATCTTATCGTCACATTCTTTGTTTCAGGATCTTCTCTCGTGATAGATACGTAGCTCCTGATGAATCGAACCCCGGGAAGGTTCTCTGCTCTCTGATAGAATCGTTCGAAATCCTTACCATAGGAACGAATATCGTTATGGAAAACGGCACACTCTGCCTCTGTATCATGCTCTTTTGTCAAGATCACCTGTTTCTGGGTATAGGTACAGCACACGGCTGAGCAATAGCTGTTGTCGCCGGGGGTGACCCGTCTGGAACCGATGCATTGGATCCACGCGATCTTTTGAGGATGCTTTCCGTCGGAAGGGCGTCTTATCTCACCTTCGTAAGGCCCGGTGGAACACAGCAATCTCTCAAAATCAAGACTGGTAACCACGTTCCGGATCCTTCCGTAGCCGTATTGCTCTTTCACCTCCGGGTCAAAAATCTCATAGCCCGGACAGAGAAGGATCGCCCCTACTCCTACTTCTATCTTCTCCTCC
>JAFDHB010000031.1 GCA_019308985.1 Deltaproteobacteria bacterium
GATTTGTTGTTCTCGCGTTGGCAAAATCCGAAATCCGAATCTCGAAATTCGAAACAAAATCAAATATCAAATGTCCTAATGACAAAAACAAAATCATAATCGCTACGCCTATTGCTTGGATCATTTGAATTTTGGTCATTAAGTGTTGTTTCGGATTTCGGATTTCGTGCTTCGGATTTAGAGCCTTTTCATTTCTTAAGGCAGAGCCAATGATCTCTGACCTGGCCCTGAGGACCAGGTTTCCGTGTTAGAATGAAGCCGGGCTTCAGCGGGGAAAAGACCCGTCCAAGCGATTGAGCAAGCTCTGGATAATTTCCCTGTCCCCCGGATCGAGGGATGTAAAGCCGATGCGGATTTCCCTGTACTCTCCCTTATCCTTGACCTCAAGCACCTTGCCGCAAATCTCACCGGTGCGCACGTTGAAGATGTCTATGTCCAATCTGAAAAGGATGTTCGAGTAGGGCACCACCTCCGCATCTGTCCTGGCGAGCATCCCACCCATTCCCAGGTTGATAATAGATCCCTTGCAGTTGCCCGGACAGGCGGCCTTGCCCTCCAGGGTCTTGAATTGGAAGGGGAGATCCACCTACACCCGCCTGCTGCATCTGGCTTCCCGGTCAGGTACCACCAAGCCATAGGGCTCACCAATTGATAACAGCTCATAGAGAGCAACCGGTTCCTTTCGCCCCTTGAAAGAGACACGGACAGGATCTGAGACTATGACCAGATCCTTCACCCTGGAATAGGTGCTCTCACTCATGAGAATTTGGCCCATCAGGGTATGGGCCTCTATGCGGGAGGTGAGGTTAACCTCGTCACCAATGACCGTGTACTCGCAATGGAGGTCAGAGCCTATTTTACCGGCAATCACGTCGCCGGTGTTTAGACCGATGCCCATATAGAGCTCAGGCAGTCCCCGCTTATGGTTTTCTTCGTTGAAGCGATCCATCCTGATCTGCATTTTCGCTGCGCAGCAGACCGCATGTTCAACATCGTTTATCCGACTGGTTGGGACACCAAAGAGCGCCATGATGGAATCACCCATGAACTTGTCTACTATTCCCCCGTGGCGGTAGATAATCTCGCACATGTGTGTGAAATAGCGGTTCAGCATCTCTACCACTTGCCCCGCACTGAGGGCTTCTGCTACGGAAGTGAATCCCCTCAGATCAGAGAACAGAACAGTGACCTCCCTGATCTGCCCGGTGAGGAGTGAAGCACGGGATGGAGCTTCCATTTTTCCAAGTCCTTCTTGTAATTCCCTCCTCAGTGACAACCCATCAATAACCCGACCCGTTGCCATGTTTCTCTGGAGAATATCCTCGACCACCGGAACGAGACGATCCATAATCCTCTCCGGGTCCTGATCCCGTTCCGGCCACAAGGATTTATTCACGGAAACCCTGGTTAAACGCCCCTTGCGGGTTGAGACCTTCTCTGTCTTTAGGGCGTATATCCCAAGAAGGGCAATCATGACACTGAATATAAGACTCCCTGCTGATAATAAACCCGGCATGGCGACGTTGATAGAGACGACCAGGGTCATCAGCATGGTAATCACAACTATCAGGAGGAGTTTCACTTCTTGCTTCATGCCGAGTCTCTAAAGGCGAGGTAGTAGCCCTCTGTCAGCAATCCTTTGTTTGGGGTTTTTGCAGGTGCGTCAAGATCACCCTTGACCCAGCCGTACGGAATTCCCCGAGATGACGAGAAAACACGGGCTCCGGGAGCTTGGGCACTTTGGAGGGCAAAAAACCCCCGACCCGGATCATCGGGGGTCTACTTCAAAATTCGTTGATATAGCTTATTATAAATGGGCCGTTTTGTCAAGGCAACTGGTTGCCACTTATTCTTAGCCCTTGACTAATATTGGTTAATCCTATACAATCTTTGGGTCTTAACTTGGAAGAGAATAACTGTCATAAGTTCACCACCGGGGCTGCATTTTGGAAAAGGAACAAGAGCGCAGGAGTCGTTCCAGCGTCGTAAACGAGTCGTTGCAGTACAGGTTTCTCGCGATGGTACTCGTTTACGCCTTCATTCTGGTGGCCTTTTTTGGGGTCACCCTCTTTCTGCCTGAAATCAGGCAAATGCACGATGAGAGCCTGAGCATGGCGGTGCGCGGTGCAGCCGCGCAGAGGATACTTTCCAAGCACCTATGGGTATGGCCGACGGTCATATTTCTAGTCTGCATGATAGGCGTGCATTCATTCATGGCCTTTCATCGTATTGCCGGGCCCCTCTATCGTTTCGTGAAGAGTTTCGAAAGGATCAGGGATGGTTACTTGGATTTCCGGGTGAAAATCAGGGAAAAGGACTATCTCCACAGGGAGGAAAAATCCTTCAACGAGATGGTGGAATCCCTTTCAACCAGGATCCTGGCTTGCCAAAGGTTCAGTGACGCAGCCTTGAGATCCTTCCAGAAGATGGAAAAATCCGTTGAAAACAGGAGTAGCGTGGATGATCCTGAGCCGAACCTGGAGGGTCACATGAGGATCCTCAGGCAAGACTTGCTGGAACTGTACGATGCCTTGAAGTTCTTCAGAGCGGGAAACGGGTAAACAATAAACCATGTTCGCCATTGAAATAGCGAGAAACAACGGGTTGCTTGCCGGTAGAGGGCCGTGGCTCAGGAGCCCGGGATCCTTTGATTGGGCTCCCTATTGGTATCCCTGGGGATTCACACTCATAGAACTCATGGTCGTCATAGCCATGATCGCGACACTGGCAGGCATCGCAATACCGGTGTATTCCAACCAGATTAATAAGGCAAAGATATTCAAGGCCATATCCGACATCAAGATCCTCCAGGATGAAATAGACGCCTACAAGGAAGATAACGAGCTACCCGCAAGTCTCGACGATATAGGAAGAGGGAGCCTCATGGACCCCTGGGGTAACCCCTATCAATATATCAACCATGATCTCGTAAAACCCGGCAAGCGGCGCAAGTTCCACAAGACCGTACCATTAAACTATGATTATGACCTGTTCAGCATGGGCAAGGACGGTAAGTATAAAGCTCCCTTGACAGCAAAACACAGCAGGGACGACATAGTCAGGGCGGATGATGGAGGTTACATCGGGCTCGCCTCGGAATATTGAGGAATAGGGGAAAAACCTTGTGAGAATAGACTTAACCGTCATAAAGGGCAAGGTGGCACGCCGGATATTCTTTCAGTTTATCCTTTGCTCCCTTTTGCCCATAATCGCTCTCGCGGTCCTGTCTTTTACGCAAGTCGAAGGGGAACTGGAGGACCAGGGAAGGAGGCGCCTGCACGAAGCCAGCCGATCCTTGGGTAGGGCCGTCTACGACCGGTTGACCCTCATTGAAAACGACCTCAATCTCCTTTCACTCTTACTGGTTTCAAGTGGAAGTACCCACCAAGATATCTTGATCCAAAAACCCCTAGACCCAATGAAAAAGAGAATTAAGGCCTTAGCCGTGCAATACGGAAAGGGCGACGTGAAAGCTCTCTTGGGAGACATCGCGGAATTCCCGGCCTTATCCCAGGAGGAAATGGATCATCTTGGGCTGGGGAGGGCCCTCGTCTTGGTACGACCCGACGGGGAAAATAGTGCACGATTGTTCATGCTGAAGCTGCTTGATCCTAGTGACCCGGGGCAAGGACTCCTCTGTAGCGAGATAAACACCCTGTACATGTGGGGATTGAGCGAAGGCAACACCCTCCCTGCTTCAACCGAACTGGCAATCCTTGACAGTACCGCAAAGGTGATCTTTTCCACACACCCTGCTCCTCCCCGTTTTTATGCTCACCCGGAGTTTCATCGGGCCCGATCGAGCATTTCACGATTCGAATGGGAGCATGAAGGACAAAGATACCAGTCCGGGTATTGGTCGGTCTTCATGAGGTACCACTGGTTCTACCCCAAGCTCACCGTCGTCCTCAGTGCCCCCAAGGACTATATCTTCGCCCCGATTGCATATTTCAAGAAGGTATTTCCCCTTGTCGTCCTCCTGTCCTTTTGGGTGGTCCTTCTCTTGAGCGCACTCCAGATAAGCAAGACCACCAGACCCCTCCTTGAACTGAAAGAGGCATCAAACCGAATAGCAAACAGGGATTTTGAAAGCAGGGTAAACGTCCACAGCGGCGATGAATTTGAAGAGCTCGGCGATGTATTCAATAATATGGCAAAGAGGCTGGGCAAACAATTTCATACCCTGACCGCGATGGCCGATATAGACAGGGCCGTGCTCTCTTCCTTGAAGACCGATGAAATTATCGAAGCCCTGGTTTCAAGGATGAAAACCTTTTTCAAGTATGACCTCGTCAGCGTCTGCCTCCTGGACCCTGAAGGCAAGAGTCCCACTTGGAGTTACAAGAGTGTCGGGGCCTCCCCCCTTGCCACCAGTGACCACATCTTCAATGTCCCTGGAGAAAAACTAGAGAAACTGATAGGCAGTGAAACCGTCCTGACTTTTTCCAGGAATGAAGGCTTTCCGGGCTATCTGGAGCCCCTGCTGGAAAGAGGCATTGAATCGATCCTCTTGCTTCCCCTTTTCACGAAAAAGGCCCTTGCAGGGATCATAGTCCTTGGCTCAAAACTGCCGAACGCCTTTGATGAGGAAGAGATTACCTATGCAAGACAAATCGCAGACCAGGTGGCCATCGCCCTTTCCAATGCAACCCTGTTAAAGGAACTGGATGAGCTCAACTGGGGCACTCTCTTTGCCCTGGCCCGGGCCGTGGACGCCAAGTCATCGTGGACAGCCAACCATTCTGAAAGGGTGACTGAAATAGCGTTGAAGATCGCCAAGGCCATGGGCTTGAGCAAGGAAGAACTGGATACCCTGGCCCGGGGCGGGCTCCTCCACGATATCGGCAAGCTGGCCATACCGGTCCATATCCTCGACAAGAATGGCCCCCTGAGCAAAGAGGAGCTTGAAATAGTACGCTCTCACCCTGTGGCGGGCGCAAGGATCCTTGAACCCATTGGGGCCTATAGAGCCATTGTACCCCTGGTCCTGCAACACCATGAACGCTTTGACGGGACCGGGTACCCGAACGGGATAGCGGGCAACAGGATCTCCCTGGGTGCCCGTATCCTGGCGGTGGCCGATGTGTATGACGCCCTTTGTTCAGAGAGACCATACCGGGACGGAAAAAGTTCACAGGATGTCATTGAGATCCTGAAAAGGGAGGCAGGCAGGCACTTTGATCCCCAGGTGGTGAGCGTACTCCTAAAGATCATAGATAAGGAGGGACCTCTTATCTTTTCAGAGGCCAATAACCTGTCAAACCTTTCGGATTCCATGATCGGGGCCGGGAGGTTGATGACTGCATCGAGGGGGTGATTCCGGGTAAGATTATGCCTCGCGGATTCAAGAGAAACATGATACTGATCCCGCTCCTGTGGATGGCGATCTTCTTGTTCGGCTGCGATTCCAACAGGCTCGAGAAGGTGCCTGATGAGATGAAGGGTGAATGGATGACCTCTGCCCCCAAGTACAAGGGATTTTCCTTTGAGATCTCTGATCAGTCTCTCGTCTTCATAGACCAGAATGCGGAGCAGCCTGTCGACGTCTACCCTATTTCAAAAATCGAGAAAGACGAAGAGGAGAAAAACCTGTACACCATATACTACAAGGTAGATGACTCGGCAGATTACAAATTTTCATTCTACTTTGATCCGGCTGATGGAGGCTCAATCATCCTCAAAAACCAGAGAAAATATCTCTGGAAGAAGGTCAATAAGAAAAGGCCAACAAGTAGATAGCACCTTTTTACTGTTCCTTTCTCTTGGCAATTTCCCTCAGAACCCTTTCCAGTTCCTTAAGCTCCTCACCATAGGCCGCCCAGTTGCCTTCCCTTATGGACTCTTCGGCCCTTTTGTAGTGCTCCAAGGCCTTCGCCCCGAGCTCATGGACATCATATTCCCTCACGCTCGGGCCTGGTACACCCACTATCGCCAGTTCTTCCACCTTTCCCAGCACCCCGGCGATGGACCTATCAAGGGTTTCATCCATGACAACACGATTGCCCAGGGCGACGATGACCCTTTTCAGTTCGGGCAGAGAGGCGGCCCTGGACCTGTCAATACCCCTCTGGGTTGGAGCAGAACTTTTCCTCGCCTTTCCAAAGGGCCTTGTCTGGCCTGTCCCGGCTGGCGGCTCACTTTTCTCTTCCTGTTTGGCCTCCAGATACACCGGTTCAACGTAGATAAATGACTTGCTTATGGGTATGACCAGGAGATTTCCCCTAATCACCCTGGATCCCCTTTGATCCCAGAGGCTGAGCTCCCGGGAGATCTCCGTCTGCTGGTCTACCCTGGCTTCAATCTGCATGGGCCCGTAAATCAGCTTTTCCTTGGGCAACTTATAGACAATAAGTGTGCCATAGTGGGGGAGATCGCTCCTCGCGGCAAGCCAACCTATCATATTATCCTTCTTCGAGGGGGTGAAGGGGAGCATAAGGAGGAACTCTTCTTTCGGCTCTCCGGGTAGTTTTATTATTATGTAGTAGGGCTTCATCTCCTGCCGGCGATCCCCGTAAAGTTCGTCTGGAAACTGCCAGAGATCCTCCTGGTTGTAAAACACCTGTGGATCTTCCATGTGATAGGTCCTGTATGTATCGGCCTGGATATAGAATAGGTCGCGAGGATAGCGAATGTGCATTTTCAACCCTTCGGGCATCTCATTGAAGGGCTTGAAAAGAGAGGGGAAAATGTCCTGGTATGTCCGTATAATGGGCTCGGTGTCATCAACAACATAGAAGGAAACATCGCCATTATAGGCGTCAATCACAACCTTGACGGAATTTCGGATATAATTGATCACCTTTCCCCTTAGACGCTTCTTGATTCTCTTCGAATAGGGATGCATATCTGATGTGGTATAGGCATCCTGAATCCAGTAAAGCCTCCCGTCGGATATGACGAGGTAGGGATCATTGTCATAATCCAGGAACGGGGCAATGAGCCGCACTCGCAGGTCAATCCGGCGATTGAACATGATCCTGCTCTGAGGTGTAATATAGGTGGTGAAAAATATCTGGGGATCCATAAACTCGATTGCAAACAGCAATCTCCTGAAAAATGATCGAATGGTGACTCCTCCCCTGCCCTCGTAGGTCGTGTAGACATTCCGATCCCCCTTGGGGTAGTCAAATTCCTTGGCCTTTGTCTTCACCAGGACATACTCGTCCGTTTTCTCTCCGTAATAGATCTCCGGCCTGTCTATCTTCAGATCAACCTCTGCCACCGGAGGGAGATCCCTGATGATCAACCTGGGCAAACCTTCCTTGGTCACTTCATTGACAGGGCTCATTGCAAGGCCGTACCCGTGGGTGTAAGTAAGGCGCCTGTTTACCCAGGTTCTTGCCTGAGGCGGAAGTTGCTTGACGATCAACTCCCTGGCGGCAAGCATGACCTGCTTGTATTGGCCGTTAAGGTTATATCGGTCCACGTCAATATTGTTAAAGTCATAGTACAGCCTTATGGACTGGATCTGCCTGTAGGTTTGGAGAAGAGGTCTTTCATCCCAGATCCTGATATTCTGTAAGGTTGCATCCTGACCCTTGAGATCGTCTACGTTCAAGGTCTCCTTCACAGGGAAATCGACCGTCTTTACATTGCTGATATTATAACCCCTTCTGGTATAGTCGATATTGTAGGCGATATACGCTCTTTCCTTGGCCATTTCATTGGGCTTTACAATGAATTTTTGAATCACGATGGGGAGAAGGTTTGATAACACGATAATCCCTCCCAGCCAGACGGCCCCGCTCAACCAAAGGAGCTTCCACCTGAACCTGACGGCGTTCATAAAGAGCACCACCGCAAACCCGAGGCAGAAGAAAATCAGCACCCTGTACGCCGGTATCTTGACATGCACATCAGTGTAGCTGGCCCCAAAGGCGGGCCCCTGTGTGGAATAAAGGACACCGAAAACCTTCAAGTAATATCCCCACGCCATGAGGATAAGCAGTATCCCGGCCAGGAAAAGAAGATGTTTCTTTGCACTCTCTGAAATAGAAATCTTGGGCAGAGACGGGGGCCTTCCCTCCGCCTGGACCATCTCGTCTATGATCTGCATGGCACCGTCCTTGAGATACCACACGATGGTTACGAGGCCTGCGAACAGGAACAGCAACATCAAGCCGTTCCTTATGAAGACGTAGAGAGGAAGGGAGAAGACATAGAACCCTATGTCCCTGTGAAAAATCGGGTCTGTTTCTCCGAATGGCTTCTGGTAAAGGTACCTGAGGACCATGTCCCACTGGGCCGATCCCTTTGACGCGATGAAAAAGCTGGCTATCAGCACAAAGGCAATGAGAAAAATATTAAGGGTATTGGAGGAAATGCCGATCTGGGAAAAGTAGCCCGGCTCTCCTTTCACTCCGCTCGCTGGATCATAAGGCGGACTGTTCCGCCTCGCCATATAGACATTCAAGGCCAAGACGATTATGAGCAAGAGCCATATGACCATACCAAAGCCGAATTTGGTTACTAGCATTATCCAAAAGACCGGTTCGTGATCCAGGTTCTTGAACCAGAGCCATTCAGGGTAAATGGATACCACTATTCCAATAATAACGATGATAAGCAGACAAAAAGCACCGATAATTATCTTTTTCCCCATTTTGCAATCTCCAAAGGCCCGGCAAGGGCCGACTTTGTTGTTTCCCGATCCCTTACACTGAGGGAATCGATCAAAGAAGATATATTAGGTTCTTGACAAACTTATTGCAATCTCTTTTTTGCCGAATCTGGGCTTTTCGACCATAATAGCTGCCCTGAGGACTAGGAAGCTTCCTCCCCCATGATTATGGACGGGGCATCCATGGCATGAAAAGGGCAATTTTCTTGTTGAAGTCAGGCACGGGTATGACCTATAAATAGGACTGGGACGTCAGTGGTAATCGCCCTGAAAGCTACCAAGGCAGGGATTTTTTGCGGGAGGCTGAAAAACCATTATGAAGATTGCTATTAGCGGTAAAGGAGGGGTGGGCAAGACAACCTTTGCGTCCCTTCTCATAAGGGCCCTGGCCGACGAGGACATGAAGGTGCTGGCCATAGATGCGGACCCTGATGCGAACCTTGCTCAGGCCCTTGGGATAAAGGATAGTAACACTATCGTGCCCATCTCCAACATGAAGGAGCTCATCGAAGAAAGGACCGAGGCCAAGGTCGGAAGCATGGGTTCTTTTTTCAAATTGAATCCCAAGGTCGATGATCTACCCGACAGGCTCTCCATCGAGGTAGGAGGCATAAGGCTCATGGTCCTCGGGGGCGTAAAAAAGGGGGGCGCGGGATGTATCTGTCCGGAGAGCACCCTCCTCAAGAATCTGGTGAGGCACATAGTGTTGGCCCGGAATGAGGCGGTAGTCCTCGATATGGAGGCAGGCCTCGAACATCTTGGGAGGGGCACTGCCATGGCCGTAGACAGGCTGATCGTGGTCGTTGAGCCCGGAAGGCGGAGCCTGGAGACCGCCTTCCAGATAAAAAAGCTGGCACGAGACCTGGGACTGAAAGACCTGAGCCTCGTGGGCAACAAGATTCGATCCAAGTCTGACAGGGAGTTCCTGTTGAACAATATGCCCGGTTTTCATTTCCTGGGCTTTATACCCTTTCAGGAAGAAATCATCGAGGCAGACCTTCAGGGTCTGCCCACTTTTGAGAAGGCAAAAGAGTGCCTGACCGCAGTCAAAGAAATGCTCAACAGCTTGAGATAGGAAAGGAGATTCCAGAGACATGGGAAAGAGAATTCACAACCTCAGTGCCGGGCCGGCGGCTTTACCACTTCCGGTTCTAGAGGAAATTCAGGCTGAACTCTTGGACTATAAGGGTTCCGGGATGTCAATCATTGAAATCAGTCACCGGTCGAAATACTTTGAAGAGGTCATAAACGGGGCCGTGGTGAGGACAAGGAGGCTGCTAGGTCTAAACGATGACTTCCACGTAGTCTTCATTCAAGGCGGTGCGAGCCTCCAGTTTTGCATGGTCCCCATGAACCTGGCAGTGGATGGAAAGCCTTTGGATTATATCAACACCGGGACCTGGTCCACGAAGGCGATCAAGGAGGCACGGATTCAGGGCAAGGATGTCAGGGTGATCGCCTCTTCCGAGGACAGGGACTTTTCTTACATACCCAAGGATTTCCATGTAGACGAAGATGCAGCCTATGTCCATTTCACTTCAAACAACACCATAAGGGGGACCCAGTGGGCCGAGTTCCCCCGGACCGGAGATGTACCCCTGGTCTGTGACATGTCTTCCGACATCATGAGCAGGCCCTTTGACCCGAAGCCCTTTGGCCTTATATATGCCGGGGCCCAAAAAAACATCGGCCCCTCGGGCAGCGCCATGGTCATAATCCGCAGGGACATGCTGAACAGGGTCCCGGAAGATCTTCCCACCATGTTGAAATACACCACCTTTTCAGAGAAGAATTCCCTGTACAATACCCCCTCCTGCTTTGTCATCTATGTGATTGGTCTGGTATTGAAATGGCTTGAGGAAGAGATAGGTGGTCTTGAGGCCATGGAAGCGATCAACAGGGAGAAGGCCAAGATCATCTATGACCTCATCGATGGTTCCGATTTCTATAGGGGCACGGCGGATAAAGACAGTAGGTCCATGATGAACGTGACTTTCAGGCTCCCGAGTGAAGAGCTTGAGACCCGATTCGTGGAAGAGGCCGCGAGGGAAGGGTTCGGTGGTCTCAAGGGCCATCGTTCAGTTGGAGGCTGCCGGGCCTCCATATACAATGCCACTACCGTTGAATCCGTCAAGGCCCTTGCGGACTTCATGTCCCACTTTGAGAAAAGGGAGGGATGATTCCTTGAAGCGAACCAGGATTCGCCAGGTCTTGACTTCGTGCGAGATGGGATCCAAGGTCACCGTGATGGGGTGGGTCAGGACCAGGAGAGATTCTAAGGCCGGATTCTCGTTTCTTGAGGTCAACGATGGATCCTGTCTTCGCAATCTTCAGGTAATAGCCGACAAGGAGCTCGACAACTACCAGGAGGAGGTTCTCAAGATCCAGACCGGCTGTTCCATATGTGTCACTGGCGCACTGGTATCTTCCCCGGCAAAGGGACAGGACAGGGAACTGCGGGCGGAAAAGATAAAGGTCATCGGGTGGTGTGGCCCGGACTATCCTCTACAGAAGAAACGCCATTCCTTTGAATTTCTGCGATCCATTGCCCACCTCAGGCCCAGGACAAATACCTTCGGCGCTGTGGCCAGGGTAAGAAATGCGACAAGCATGGCCATACATACATTCTTCCAGGAACGGGGTTTTTTCTACATTCATACTCCCATAATCACGGGGAGCGACTGTGAAGGAGCGGGCGAACTGTTCAGGGTAACGGCATTTGATCTGCAACATATACCCACCAAGGGAGGAGCCGTGGATTTTGATCAGGATTTCTTTGGTCGTTCTGCAAATCTTACCGTCAGCGGCCAGTTGGAAGCGGAGATCTACGCCCTGGCCCTGGGGGACGTATACACCTTCGGGCCTACCTTCAGGGCTGAGAGGTCAAATACATCCAGGCACCTCGCTGAATTTTGGATGGTGGAACCGGAAATGGCCTTTTGTGACCTCCAAGGCAACATTGGGGTGGCAGTAGACCTGCTGAAATTCATCTTTCAGTATGTCTTGACCAATTGCGAAGAGGACCTGAAGTTTTTCCAAGAAAGAATAAATCTTGACATCATAACAAATATGGATTCCATGATCACACAGGAGTTCAAGTGTATTTCCTATGCCGAGGCAATAGACATTCTCTCAGGAGCAGAGGTGGACTTTGAGTTCCCTGTCTCCTGGGGCGAGGAGCTTCAATCTGAACACGAAAGGTATCTGTGTGAAAGGGTATTCAAGGGACCGGTCGTAATAACAGACTTTCCCAAGGGCATAAAGCCCTTTTATATGAAGGTGAACGAAGATGATGAGACCGTTCGTGCCATGGACGTCCTGGTCCCTCGTGTCGGCGAAATAATCGGTGGGAGCCAAAGGGAGGATGACTATGATATTCTCCTTGAGCGGATCAAGGAATCCGGCATGAACCCGGATGACTATTGGTGGTATCTGGACCTCAGGCGGTGGGGTACGGCCCCTCACTCCGGGTTCGGCTTGGGGTTCGAGCGGCTTATCCAGCTGGTAACAGGCATGAGCAACATTCGAGATGTAATACCCTTCCCCAGGACCCCGGGGAACGTGGCTTTTTGATATGTCCCGGTTTTGGGGCCTCTTGCGTGGGAGCTCATTGAGCAGAAAACTACATCCTTAAGTCATATTTGCGCTTAAGGCCCTTTGGGAGGCCGGGTTGGCGAGAGTGAAGGTCTACGCTCCACGCCTTGAGATCTGCCCTATCCAGAGGCTAATATACCGTTGGCCAAGACCGCGGAGTGAGTCCGCGCGCTCGAGACCTTTACTGGGTGGCTTGACGGAAATCTATGAACCTTTTGCCCATGAAAGGAGGACATCCATGGAAAAGATTCTTCGTATCGATGTGGGAGCTGAAGGGGGCCCGAGGGCCAGCGAGTCCCCCGTGGGTGAGTATGCCGGGCTAGGGGGCAGGGCCCTGACTTCGGCAATTGTTTCAAGGGAAGTCCCTCCACTCTGCCATCCCCTTGGGGCAGGAAACAAGCTCGTTATAGCCCCTGGCCTGTTGAGCGGGACCACGGCTGCGATATCGGGCAGGATATCAGTGGGAGCAAAGAGCCCCCTGACAGGCGGAATCAAGGAGTCTAACGCGGGAGGCCAACCATCTCAGGTCCTTGCCAGGCTAGGATATGCCGCTATCGTTCTGGAGGGCAAGCCGAGGGATGATACCCTCTACAAGGTCTTCATCAACAAGGATGGTGTCAGGATTACCGCCGATAACAGTCTCAAGATGTTGGGCAATTATGATCTTGTCGAAAGGATCAGGGGTGAGTACGGTGACAAGGCGGCATGCATCTCCATCGGCCCTGCTGGGGAGATGAAAATGAGTGCCGCCTCCATTGCCTTTACGGACATGGAACAAAGGCCCACACGTCACGCCGGCCGCGGTGGGGTAGGTGCTGTCATGGGTAGCAAGAACATAAAGGCGATCATCCTGGACGAAAGTGGTACGAAGATGCGTAGCCCGAAAGATCCACAAGCCTTCAAAGAGGCGAGCAAGAGATGGGTGGACGGCCTCCGGAAGCATCCTGTCACAGGTGAAGGCCTCCCAGCCTACGGAACCAACGTGCTGACCAATGTGATCAACGAGGCCGGCGCCTATCCGACCCACAACTTCCTCCTGGGCCGCTTTGAGGAATGTTCCGCCATAAGCGGCGAGACTCAGGCGGAAACAGAGAAGGCCAGGGGAGGGCTGGCTACCCACGGTTGTCACCGGGGATGTGTTATCAAGTGTTCGGGCATATACACGGACAAGGATGGAAACTACCTGACAAAGCAACCGGAATACGAAACGGTCTGGGCCCATGGGGGAAACTGCGGCATAAGCGACTTGGATGTCATTGCCATGATTGATCGCTTGGATGATGACTATGGCCTGGACACCATTGAAATGGGGGCAACTATTGCCGTGGCAATGGAGGCTGGATTGGCCAAATTCGGGGATGGCCAGGCTGCCATAGAACTTGTCAAGGAAGTGGGCAAGGGGACTCATTTGGGACGTATACTCGGCAATGGTGCCGCAGTTACGGGTCGTGTCTTTGGCGTAGAAAGGGTTCCAGTTGTCAAGGGTCAAGCTATGCCGGCCTATGATCCCAGAGCAATACAAGGGATTGGAGTCACCTATGCAACCTCTCCCATGGGAGCGGATCACACCGCAGGCTATGCCGTGGCTACCAACATATTGGGAATAGGAGGCAAGGTGGATCCTTTAAAGCCCGAGGGTCAGGTGGATCTGTCCAGGAATCTTCAAATCGCCACCGCAGCCCTGGATTCAACGGGTATGTGTGTCTTTGTGGCCTTCGCCATGATGGATCAGCCCGATACCTTTCAGGCCCTCATAGACATGATCAACAGCTTCCATGGTTTGAGCCTGACTGAAAACGACATTAATGAGCTGGGCAAATCCGTACTGAAGAATGAACGGGAATTCAATAGGAGGGCAGGCTTCACCACAGAGCACGATCGCCTGCCCGAATTCTTCAAAAATCAGCCTCTTCCCCCACATAATGTGGTATTCAACGTAAAGGATGAGGATCTTGACCGGGTATTCAACTGGTAGCAATGATCCCACGGCATCGGGCTTGGGGGTCTCTCAAGCTCCCCAAGCCCACCCAGGTTAGTATGAAAAAACCCTCAGAGACATTCACATCCGGGGACACGCAGACGCCACGGAGCGGGCTTTCGCTGGAGCTTGGCCATGGGGCTTTGCCCAGGTTCCTGCGCCTGTTTCAAGCCGGCATAGGGATCAAAGCCCGAATCGGCTGCACGGTGGACTCCTTTCTTTGCGAGCAACTGGGCATCGGCCGGGAATACCTTGAAAATAGAATCACCACCGTACTCCTGGATGGGAAAGCCGTTGATGACTTCAGTGAGTCCCTGGTGGAAGACGGCTCTGTTTTGGCACTTTCTACCGCCATGCCGGGGCTTCTCGGCGCAGCCCTCAAGAAGGGCGGACGGTTGGCATCCCTTAGAAGTAATGTCTCTTACACTCCGGGAGAAAGCAACCAGAGTTTTCGGGAGGGCACAGTGGTCTTGAAGCTCTTCAACTTCCTGGCCCAGGAAATCGGGCCCGTCCTGCTAAGCAAGGGCATTCGGGTCAACACGAAGGACATTATTTCATTCCTGGCAGAATGGAGGGATGATTCCTGCAAGGGGTCTGTCAGGATCTTTCTCAACGGCGTTGAAATGCCACTGACAGGAACCCTCCTCACCGATTCAGGCATAAAGGAAGCCTTTTTGTACACGTCCTGATCAGCCTCCTGCAACAGGGGGAAAGACACCTATCCTATCACCCTCTTTCAGGACCTCGTCGCCCTTGGCATATGCACCATTCAAGAAAACCATCTTTACGGCCCCTTCAGGAATGTTGAGCCCGCTCAAAAGTCCCCTTACGGTGGTGCCTTCCTCCACATCAACTATGCCGGAATCCGCACCCGGCGAACCCTCCGGAGTATATTTGGCCAAGGAGGCGTAAAGATTTACTCTTACCTTCATCTCTTATCTTTCTCCACTGAATAATAGCAATTAGTTTAGGGAGAAACAAGCTACTATAGGAATTTACCCATGGAGATTGTGAAAAATTTCCCTATAACTGCAAATAGTACTGGAATAACTAAGATGGATTTGTTATAGATTTCATCCTTGGGTCCATGGGAAGGATTTGGTGGTAAGGGATGGAGTGCTTATCCTGCTCAGGTCTATCCATGTTCCTTCGGTTTTCTTGACCCTATTGCTTTGCCGCAAAAGATGTTTAGTTTATTTGGAAGTCAGTCTTTGATGAAGTCGTAAAAAGTCAAAATTGGGATGGCAAAGTAAAAAGTTTCAAGTTCAAGGCGCGCGAATCTCGTGTGATGAGGCCTACATAGAAGTACGGCGCAATCACACCGAGGTGAAGCGCAACGCAGAAATTGGCCTTTTTACGAAGCCATCAGTCTTTGGAGGGATATAAAATGTATTCTAAGACGGTTATGGAACACTTCAAGAATCCCCGGAATGTCGGTGTCATAGAGGATGCCGACGGAGTGGGAGAGGTGGGCAACCCACTCTGTGGAGACATGATGACAATATATCTCAAGATAAAAGATAACAGGATCGAGGATATCAAGTTCCAGACCTTTGGATGCGGCGCCGCCATAGCGGTATCCAGCATGCTCACTGAAATGGCAAGGGGCAAGACCCTGGAAGAGGCCAAGAAGATAACAAACAAGGATGTTGCAGAGGCCCTTGAAGGCCTGCCCAAGAACAAGCTGCATTGTTCCAATCTTGGGGCCGACGCATTGCAAGTGGCCATAAAGAACTATGAGGACAGAAAGTCCGGCAAGCCTATCGCTGAACCCGCACGGAAGGAAGCTCACGAGCATAATCACGAGCAAGGCTGTTATTGCCCCTATTGTGATGCAGAATTGGAGGAAGGAACCAACTTCTGCAAATCCTGTAATTCTCTGCTTGATGATGCCGGTCAATCGGCTTGAAAGAGAGGTTAGAATCATGGGAATTATCAACCTGGATCATCTATCCGCAAACCCCTTGCTCCCGGAAGTTCAAGAGGCCATGATGGCTGCCATCAGGAGCAATTATGGAAATCCTTCCAGCCAACACCGGATCGGCGACAGGGCTTCTGAAGTACGTGAAAAAGCCAGGGAATCCGTGGCCCGGCTGATCAATTGCGCCGTTCCCCAGGAAGTGGTTTTCACATCAGGGGGAACGGAATCAATCAACCACGCAATAAAGGGAGCGGCCTTCGCCAATGCAAAGAAAGGTAACCATATCGTCACCTCTAATATCGAACACAATGCAGTGCTTAGAAGTCTCCGCCGCCTCAAGATGATGGACTTCAAGGTCACCTCTGTTCCCGTGGACCAGCATGGCCGGGTAAATCCCCGTGACGTTGAAGCCGCCATTACTGATAAGACGATACTTGTGTCCATTATGCACAGCAATAATGAGATAGGTACATTACAGCCCATCAAGGAGATTGCAGAAGTCACCAGGGATAAGGGTGTCATATTTCATACGGATGCGGTTGACTCCGTTGGCGTCGTCCCCGTTGATGTACAGGAGCTCGGAGTGGACCTGTTGAGCTTTGCTTCAAACCCCTTTAACGGCCCTACCGGGGTCGGCGGACTATTTATACGGCGCGGAACAAAAATATGGCCCTTGCTGGACGGAGGGGTCCAAGAAAACAACAAAAGGGCGGGAACAGAAAACTTGATCGGCATTATTGGTATGGGAGTGGCTGCCGAATCAGCCCTCAAGGACATGGATGGGAGGATTGCACACTATAAACGCCTCAAGAAAAAGCTCGTTACGGAACTTCCAAATTTCATAACAGAATACTACGTCAATGGACACCCCGAACTCTCATTGCCCAATCTGGTGTCCATATCTATCAAGTACATTGAGGGAGAGAGCGTGGTGCTCCTCCTGGACGAAGAAAACATTGCAGTGTCCACGCGCTCGGCCTGTGCCGCAGGGGCGCTTCAGGCCTCCCACGTGCTGTTATCCATAGGCAGAGACTTCGCTGACGCCCAGGGGACACTGGTCGTTACCTTTGGAATCGACAATACAGAGGATGACATCGACAGGTTCTTGGAAGTATTGAAAGGCGCAGTGAAGACCCTCAGGGAGATATCGCCCCTTTATCACAAGAAAGCCGCCCAGGCATAAGGATCGGGTCCAAAGGATCAAGCCTTGGGCAACAGGCTGTTGATGCCTCATTCCCGTGGCGATACCTCAGCCCCCCTCTTGCGTTGGCTCCTCCGACCCCAGGAGGTCGTCCAGTTTCTTTTGCAGGTTCGCATCTGAAATCACCCCCACGTTCACATCAACGGGTCTCCCATTCTTGAAGAATATGAGGGTAGGGATGCTCTTGATACCGTACTCTTCACAGGACTTGGGATTCTCGTCAGAATCCACTTTTACCACCTTCACCTTCCCGGCATTGGCCTTTGCAAAGGACTCCAGTATGGGTGCCATCTGGTGACATGGCCCGCACCAGTTTGCCCAAAAATCCACTAGGACGAGGCCCTCTGCCCTTAATACTTCTTCTTCAAACTCATCATCGCTCACAGAGATAGGCAACTTCTGTTCCATGGCTTGATCCACCTGTACTATTTTTCCTCTTCTATCTTGTACTTTCTTATCTTTGAGAGCAGCATCGGTCGACTGATTTCCAGGATTTTCGCCGCCTTGGACCGATTGCCTTTGGTGAGGTCCAGGACCTTTTTTATGAGCTCTTTCTCAAGTCGAACCGAGGCCTTCTTGATTGACAAGGTTTCATAGGGCGGTTCAACACGCTCAACAGCCTGAACAGAGACCAGGGACTCTGGCAGCTCGGCTGGTGTGATGTACTTACCCTTAGCGAGCAGGACGGCCCTCTCGATCAGGTTTTCCAGTTCTCTGACGTTTCCCGGCCAAGAATAACCCATGAGGATGGGCATTGCTTCGGAGGAAAGACCCTCAATATTCTTGTTCAGTTTTCTGTTGAACTGATCAATAAAGTAGCCTACGAGGAGGGGGATATCCCCTCTCCTCTCTCTCAATGGAGGCAGATGGATGGTCATGACCTTGATCCTGTAATAGAGGTCCTCTCGAAACCTCTCAGCCTCCACCTCTTTCTTCAAATCCTTGGAAGTCGCTGCAATAACGCGAACATCCACCTTCTTAGACCCCAGGCCTCCAAGGGGAGTTATCTCCTCTTCCTGTAGAACCCTGAGAAGCTTGACCTGAAATGCCAAGGAAAGCTCGCCGATCTCGTCAAGGAATATGGTACCGCCGTCCGCCTCTTCGAAACGGCCGATCTTGTCGCGCACTGCATCAGTGAAGGCCCCTTTCTTGTACCCAAACAATTCGCTCTCCAGCAGGGTTTCTGGAATTCCCCCGCAGTTTATGGATACCATTGGTCCTTGTGCCCGTGAACCGTAAGAGTGGATGGCCTTGGCTATCAACTCTTTACCGGTGCCGCTCTCCCCCGTGATGAGCACGGTGGTCTTGTGGTCCGCCACCTTCTTAACCAGGTCAAATACGTCGGCCATGGCCTCGCTTCGGGCCACAATGTTGCCAAAGGAATATCTCTCCTCTATCTTCTTGATCCGGTTGAGCAGCCTCAGGTTTTCCTCTTTCAGCCTCTCCCTTTCCTCGGCCTTCTTGAGGCTCAGCAATACCTCGTCCTGTTTGAAAGGCTTTGATATATAGTCGTAAGCTCCGATCTTCATGGCCTCCAGGGCCGTATCGATTGTCCCGAAAGCGGACATCATGATGTATGTCTTTTCAGGGTACTTTTCCGTTGACTTCTTCAAGAAGGTCATGCCGTCCATCCTGGGCATCTTCAAATCACACAGTATAAAATCGAAATTGTCTTCGTCCATGGCCTTGAGACCTTCTACCCCGTCCGAGGCTGTTCTCGCAAAATAGCCTGACTTTTCCAACATGACTTTTAACATGTGCCGCATGTTCATTTCATCGTCTATTATCAACACGCGCTTCCCAGCCATCTCCTGTTCACATGCCTCCCTTTGCCCCTGATAGAGGTAGGGTAACAACGATTGTTGTGCCTTTTCCCAAGGTACTTTCCGCCACGATATTCCCGCCGATGCCCTCTATGATCCTGAAACTTACAGCGAGTCCGAGACCCGTCCCTTTACCTGGTTCCTTTGTGGTATAGAACGGATCAAATATCTTCGGCACCTCATCTTCCGGGATACCGCAGCCATTATCCGCAAACCTCAACACGATCGTATTGTTCTTGTTATAAGTACTCAACAGGATGGCTTTTTGACCTTCAGGACCTTCCGTCAAATCCTTGTCTCCTAGGCTGTCTGCAGCGTTCATCATTATGTTGAGGAAGACCTGCTGCAACTCGTTAGGATCACACTTGACCACATCTCTCGTGGCACTCAATTGTTTCCTTATCTTGATGCCATCCATCATGGGCTGAGGGGCGAGAATATCTATTGTCTGAGCAAGAATTTCATGGACGGAGATGTCCTTCGACGTCCCGCCGGACGGTCTTGAGAAGTCCAACAGTTTCTTGATAATCTGATTCACCCTGCTGACTTCCGTTTCCATTCGCTTCAAGAAATCTTCTCTTTCCTCCTTTGTCACCTGCCCCTTGTTGATCAGATCCAGATAACCCAGAATTATACTAATGGGGTTCCCGATCTCATGGGCTATCCCTGCGGCCAGCCGGCCGACCGATGCGAGCTTTTCTGATCTCATGATCTCGCTCTGGGCCTTCTTCAGTTCCCTGTTGGCCTTCTCCAGTGAGTAGATGTGCGCCTTCAATTCCTGCTTGTTTTGGTCGAGGCGCTTCAGCATGTTGTTCAATGACTTGGATAGTTCTCCTATCTCATCCCTTGATGTTTCTGAAAGGGCGGGCAGGAATTCGCCCTCCTTGTATTCCGCCGTGATCTTCAGGAGCCGGTGAATCGGTCTTACCACCAGCCGGGACAAAAGGTACAGCCCCACAAGGGCGAGGACTATCGTGTCAATGACAATATAAAGAATTATTATCTTCTGGGATCTTCTCAAGGATTCATATATCGGGATAAGTGATACGCTGACCGACACCCCACCAAAGGATTTCCCCTGGTAAGAAAGGGGAGAAGAAATCCTCACTTCCCTGTTGTTGAGCCACAGGACTCCCCAAACCATCCCCGCGAAGTCAGTTGATTGCAAGCCGCTTTCCATCGCATTCCTTGCGAGTAGATAGCCTTGATTTCTGAAGGCCCTGCTTTGACCTGTCATGTAGACGGCCATCCCTGCTCTGTCCACAACCACAGCGTCCGAAAAGTTTCCCGCCTCAAGCAACCTCCTAAAATCACGTGTGAATGCCGGGTTGGATACTGCGGCGGAGAAGGGGGTTTTTTTCACGAGGACTTCTTTTCCCAGGTAGATCTCAATGGCCCTGATCAGGAGTGTGCCTGCCTGGACCTTGTTTTCGATAAGCCCCTTCTCCGCCATCTTGACCATGACTACGTTGATAAGGAGCATTGCTGCAACAATCAAGAAGATCAACTGGGCAAGTATTCCTGTCCTCAGGCTATAGAAGGGAAGCCTCACCTCGAACCCTCAGCTTAAGATGCCGATATACCACCCGACAATCTCTACTCCGAAAAAAAAGTATACCAAAGCGCCCAGGGAAAGAAAAGGCCCAAAGGGTATTTTGGCACGGTAACCCATGCCCGCCAGCAACAAGCCTGCCCCGCCCATAAAGATGCCTGTGATGGAAGAGATGAGGATCACGAATGGCAGGGACTTCCATCCCATCCACGCTCCTATCATTGCCATTAGTTTTATGTCTCCACCACCCATTCCCTGCTTCCCTGTGAACCGCTCAAAAACCGTGGCTATCAGGTAAAGGAAACCGCCGCCGCAAAGGGCCCCCAGCAATGAATCCAGCCAAGAAATGCTGTAGATTCCCAAGACAGATACGACAACCCCCACCAGAATACCAGGCAAAGAAATAGAGTCAGGAATTATCTTGTGATCCAGGTCTATGAAGCTTATCACGACCAGGGCGCTGCAGAACAGAAAGGAAACTATATACCTTGCGCCGAGACCGAACCTCAAGAACAGGGCAAGGCTCAATAGTGCCGTCAGCAACTCCACCACGGGATATCGGGGAGAAATAGGGGCCTTGCAAGACCTGCACCTCCCCAGGAGCAGGAGGTAACTGAGCAAGGGGATATTGTCATAGGGCCTTATCTTTGCCCCGCATTTTGGACAACTTGAACCGGGGCCCACGAGAGATTTCCCCAGGGGGATCCTCTGTATACAAACATTAAGAAAGCTGCCCCAGATTAATCCAAAGAGTAGAGAAAGCACTTTCGTGAAATACAAGGGTATTGCCTCCAACTGTTTCTCCTCCGATATCTTGCGGTGTAATTGACAAGAGACTGCAAATCACCTATAATGCGAATCACCTATAAAAGGTTAATATGATAGTATCAATAAATCCCGAGAATCCCCAGAAAAGGCTTATCAAACGGGTTGTCGAAGTCCTGGAAAGCGGGGGGTTGATAGCCTACCCCACCGACACATTCTATGGCATCGGGTGTGACCTTTTCAACAAGAAGGGGATTCAACTCATTCACAAGCTGAAGAACCGCCCCTTGAAGAAGCCCTTTTCCATAATCTGCGACAGCCTTAAGGAGATAAGCCGTTATGCACAGGTCTCCAATTATGCCTACAAGACAATGAAAAGGAGTCTTCCCGGTCCTTACACCTTTATCCTCGAGGCGACCAAACTTGTCCCCAAGATAATGCTCACCAAGAGAAAGACCGTCGGTATCCGTGTACCGGATAACAAGATTTGTCTCGAAATCGTCAGGACGCTTGGTAGGCCTATCATAAGTACGAGTGCGGGCTATGACGATCCCCTCTCCATCCAGGAGGCTTACTCCGCCTACCTTGATATCATTATTGACGGGGGTGTGATCTATCCAAGGCCCTCCAGTGTCGTATCTTTGATCGATGATGTGCCGGAAGTGATTCGTGTGGGCAAGGGAGAGGTAAGCTCTTTCATCACGTGATACTAATCAGACTTTCAAGGTCCGCAACCCTCTCACACTGAGCAACCGAACAGGGAAAAGTCAATAAGTCAGAGCGTCCGGGAGTTATCCCGCGCCTGGCACAACCCTTTAGATGATCTGGCCGCTCCACCTGTATTCCAGGCTCCAAGAATCGTGCTCCTTTATCGCCTTGAACAGCGCTCTCACCGCACCCTCAAACAGGAGATCCCAGATCCTTCCCTTCGGCCTTTTCGGATACACGATTTGGGCCTCTCCCTTTATTCCTGACATCTTCTTGGCCAGTTCGAGGGCATCCTGGAAATTACCCAGGCTGTCGACCAGGCCCAGTTCTTTTGCACGGGCCCCCGAAATTATGCGTCCGTCAGCAATCTCCTGGACCTGTTCTATCCTTAGGCCCCTACCCTCTGCAACCGCACGGACAAACTGCTCTTTGATATCTGCAATCACCTCCTCCAGAAGATCCTTTTCCTTTTCTGACATTTTCCTGATGGGTGAGCCGATGTCCTTGAATTCCCCGCTTTTTACCACTTCGAAGTCAATCCCTATCTTCTTCATGAGTTCCTCCACCTGGAGAAATTCCATGATGACCCCTATGCTCCCTGTTATGGTCCCGGGATTGGCGACAATTTTATCGGCCGCCGCGGCTATATAATATCCTCCAGAAGCTGCCACGCCTCCGAGGGAAGCTATCACCTTTTTGGTCCTTCTTGTCTTTCGGACCTCCTTGTAGATCTCTTGTGACGGTCCCACCCCGCCGCCCGGAGAGTCTATTCTCACGACTATGGCCTTTATCCCCCTGTCTTTACGAAATCGAACCAGCTGGCTCAGTATGGGCCCTGAATCCTTGATTGGCCCCTCTATCTTGATGACCCCTATCTTGTCACCAAATGACAGCTTGGTCGTACCTCCAAAGGTCATGATAATAACCGCCATGACCATGCCTAGGAACACAACCGTTATTGCTAGGATAATGAAGACAATAAACAGGGGATGTTTCTTGGAAGGCATATCCTGGAATCTTTACCGCTCTGTTGTCTTTCCGCTCTCTAGGGGTGAATGCTAAAAGAAAGGGAAGGGAAGTCGCAACCACAGTACGAAATTCCCGGTAACCACACTCTCACTCTCCACCTGGTGACCCTTCTATCTTGGTCCCCTTCTCCCCGTATTCCTCTCCTTGCAGGTCTTCCGATCCTGACCCTTGTGAGTTTTCATCAACCTGGGCCTTTCGTTCTGCTTCCTCCTCTTTCTCCGTCCCGGCAGGTTGATTTTTTTGACCATCGGCACCATCCGGGCTGCCCTGTAGTTTTATCATGCCCTTTCTCAAGAGCTCTCCGAGATTCGAAGTCGCTTCGCTGCGGGTATTTACATAGCTCTTATATATCTCTTTTTCATCACTCTCTTCCAGCTTCTTTATTGAAAGCCCTATCTTCTTTTCTCCCTTGGACACATTTATCACTTTTGCCTGGATTACGTCATCGGTCTTGAATCTGCTCAAAGGATTGCCGCTCTTGTCTTTTGACAGTTCTGATACGTGTATGAGGCCCTCAATGCCTTCTTCCAACTCGACAAAGATCCCAAAATCGGTCACGTTTGTGACCACTCCTGTGACCCTCGTTCCAGGTTTGTATTTTTCCGGTACCGATTCCCAGGGATCAGGCGTAAGCTGTTTGATGCCCAAGGAAAAACGTTCGTTCTCTTTATCGATATTGAGGACCACGGCCTGCACCATCTGTCCCTTCTTGTAGATCTCGGATGGGTGCTTAACCCTCTTGGTCCAGGAAAAGTCCGAGATATGTACCAACCCGTCAATACCCTCGTCTATTCCTATGAATATTCCGAAGTCCGTGATGTTCTTTATCCTTCCCTCGATAGTGGTACCAACTGGATACTTTTCATCGATTATATCCCATGGATTAGGTTCAATCTGCTTTAGTCCCAGCGAAATTCTCTTGTTAGCCGAGTCAATGCTGAGAACAACCGCTTCAACGTCATCCCCTACCTTGACTACCTGAGAGGGGTGGCGTATCTTTCTTGTCCAAGACATCTCTGATACGTGTATCAAGCCTTCTATCCCTTCTTCAATTTCAACGAAGGCCCCGTAGTCGGCCAGACTCACAACGCGACCTTTTACCCTGCTCCCTACGGGATACTTTTCATCGGCCTGAGTCCAGGGATCGGGTTTCAGTTGTTTGAGGCCCAGGGAGACCCTTTCAGTTCCGCGATCAAAGTTCAAGACCTTGACCGTGATTTCATCTCCGACCTGATACAGCTCGGATGGGTGGCTCACCCTCCCCCATGACATATCCGTGATATGGAGTAACCCATCAATCCCCCCTAAATCGATAAATAGGCCGTAGTCTGTAATGTTCTTGACCTTTCCTTGCAAAACCGCACCATTTTCCAAAATCTCCAGTGTCTTTTGTCTAAGTCGGTTGCGTTCTGCTTCCAGTATCGCCCTTCGAGACAGAACGATATTCGAACGGCGCCTGTTATATTTCAGTATCTTGAACTCGTGGGTAGTGCCGATTAGTGCATCGAAGTCCTTCACGGGTTTCAGGTCGATCTGGGAGCCTGGCAGGAATGCAGGCAGGCCTATGTCCACAGACATCCCTCCTTTGACCCGGGACACTATCTTCCCTTTTATGATGCCATCCTTCTCATAAATCTCCTTGATCTCATCCCATACCTTTATCTTCTTGGCCTTCTCTTTGGAAAGGAGGATTATCCCTTCGTCATCCTCCCTTCTTTCCAGCAGCACATCGACCTTATCACCCACTTTCGCGGTAATGTTTCCCTGGTCATCAATAAACTCACGTATCGGAATCTGACCTTCCGATTTGTAACCTATATCTACGAGCACGAATTCCTTATCAACCTGGACGATTTCCCCGCGTACCAGCTCACCTTCCTGGATGCTTCTCAGGCTCTCCTCGTAAAGTTCCTTGAAATCATCAACAACGTCTCTTTCCCCCTGAGATTTGACCTCGCTGGCAGTCCCTCTTGGTTCCCCCTGAGTCATTTCCCCCGCGCCTTCTTCCCTGGGAGTCTCACTGATCCCGATGTCTTCTCCTGTTAAGTTAACTTGTTTATTGTCCATTAACCTCTTCCCCCCAAATTGTTATATTGCCCTTTGCATGTGGCAGACGAGCCCTAATACATTTTATTATCAGAGATTCCTATGAACTTCAACAAATTACTCATACAGTATTTTATCTTTTCCCTTGGGCCTTGATAGCGGCGAATTTCCCCTTACCCATCGCCTTCAACTCTCCCAGTATTATCTCAACGACCTGGTCTGGAGATAAATTTGTGGAATCAATGAGTTTTGCATCCTCAGCCTGCTTCAGGGGAGCAATGGACCTCTTGGTGTCCTGCTCATCCCTCCTAATCAGGTCCGTGAGGATTGATTCCTTGGAAACTGCTTCCCCCCGCCTGACCATCTCGAGGTATCTCCTCTCAGCCCTTACCTGTGGAGTCGCAGTAAGAAAGAACTTGAAGTCCCCATCGGGAAATACCACAGTGCCCATATCACGGCCTTCAGCTACGACATTCTTTCCTTGGGCGATTCTTCTCTGGAGGACCGTCATTGCCTCTCTGACCTCCCCTATCGCAGAGATCCTTGAAGCCATCATGTCCATTTCCGGTGTCCTGATTACCAAAGATACATCCTCAG
>JAFDHB010000032.1 GCA_019308985.1 Deltaproteobacteria bacterium
CGGCCTCCATGCAAATCGCTGCTCGTTAGACACTCCTTGGAAGGTTATTCAAAGGTCCCGATATCTTCTCTCTTTCTTTTCGCGCATCCCTGTTAAGCCAGATACTGTGTGAAGTTGCTTATGCGCGGTGGTTGAACTAAACCGCTTCGCGGTAGTTTCCCCATGATAGGGGCTTTGTTCTTTGACAATTGAATAGTGAGATCCAAGGGACGTTGTTGACTATCATGACCAGGTGGCGTCCGTCCTCGAACGATAACATTAAGGATTTTACCCTGGATTCCGCTCTGCTCAACTCCCTTTAAGATCCTTACTGTTAGCAGAATAAGGTGACTAAGAGAGGATGGCGCGCTTTCTCTCCTCGAACTCTTCCTTGTCTATTTCACCCCTCGCGTAACGTTCTTTGAGGATTTCCAAGGCCCTCGACGATGATGTGTCCGTACCCTTCTCAGTACCGGCACTGCTGGAACGAATGAGCCACTTTATCAGGAAGACCAGGGCAACGATGATGAGTACCCAGAAGACGATCATGAATATTCCCCCGATCCAGCCCATGCCCCAGCCGCCCATCATTCCTGGTCCCATCATTCCCTGCCATCCGCCATATCCACCCTGGGCAAAGGCAAACCGGGTGGTGAAGGTCCAGGAAAACAAAAAAAGAGATAGAGATAGTATCCTCACAAAATGTTTCTTTCCAAGCATGTGTTTCCTCCTTTCGGCTTGAGCAGGTCCCGCCGAGGCCTAATTGCCCAGGGGCCTAATCGCGGGCGTCGGAATGTCCGATTAGTGGATTGAGAACCGAGAGACTGGTGAAATTCTACCCCCATGAGCGTTCCAGTCACGGGGGTAGAGGCTCTTTAGTAAATGGAACGCATCCAGCCCGTGTACTTATCAACAAAAATCTTGTCTACGAGGGCGCCTTCCTTTTTGGTCACGATTTCAGCCTCAAAACCATTGCCCTTGTCTTGGATCTTGCCCAGGGTCAAGTTGGGGTTCCTTGTCGACATGAGGTAGTTTTGAAGCAGGCCCTTGGCTTCTTCCTCGGTCAAAGGTTTTTGCTGGCCTTGGGGGCCGTATTGGGGGCCCATACCCTGACCTGGCCCCATCATACCAGGGCCCATCATACCGCCGCCACCCATCATTCCTGGCCCCATCATACCAGGGCCCATCATACCGCCACCCATCATACCTGGCCCCATCATACCGGGGCCCATCATGCCTCCACCCATCATGCCAGGCCCCATCATACCAGGCCCCATTCCATAGGGCCCTTGGGTAAGTGGCTGGCCGCAATAGGGGCAGTAGTTCCATTGACCGTAACCGTAACCACCCCTTTGCCCCATCATGCCTGGTCCCGTCATTCCCGGGCCCATTTGGGCGTAACTCTCGGATAGAGGCAAAAGAAAGAGCCCGATTCCTATAAATAGTGTTAGCAACATTATTCGCCGTTTCATAGCAAACCTCCTATTCTGGTTCTAAAGTGTTGATAGACAACTTCCGAGGGACGATGACGCTTACCTACTCGTTCCGTCCTCAGGAGTGGAGAAGTAAAAACATGCTTCCTGTTAAGCTTTTTCACATCCTCTAGGCAACTTATCCCGGTTTATTCCTATGCTTCAATTCCTGTTCTGTCTTACGCCATTAAAGTGACCTGGATGTCTATCCCACTATTGTTGTGGTTATAGGTTTGATTTTGACGCCAAAGTTCTCTACACAAGCATACCTGATTGTGGGAGAAAAAGGGAAGTTTTCCATGTTTTGTTCTGTTTATTTATCGACTACTATTCAGTTTCTTGTCAAGCTCATCCTCAAGGCGGTTCAATTCGGCGATCTTCTGATCAATTGTTTTCCTGTCAGGGTTATCGGAATGAAAGAGGGAGGAGAGTTCTTGCCGCTTTTGCCGGATTTCCCTTTTTAGTCTCTCTACTTCCTGATCCCTTTGGGGATCCGATTTTTTGAATCTATCGGAAAAAGAATCCAGGAACTTGGCTATCCATTCGCCGTACCCGCTCATGCCGCCTTCCATCATGCCACCGCCGTGACCTCCGGACATTCCTCCGCCATGGCCTCCCATCATCTCGTAGGTATTATTCAAGGCACTGCCAGGTGCACCCCAGGTTGGCCCTCTAACCGGCTCCTGGGCAGAGCTGGGGATGGATAGGGCCAGGAGTGCAGTACCAAGAAGGGAAACCAGGTAAGCCTTCATCTTCATCTCACGTACCTCCACGTATAGAGATAGGGGCATCAGCCAACTGATGCCCCATGAATGGTTTCAATTAATACCAGCAGGTAGTCCCCGGGCCATAGCCACCCATGTGGTACCCGTAACCGCCTGTAACCCCGTAGCTGGGCGTGATCTTCCGGGCCTCAAGCCTGTATTCCAGGCCCTTCTCACTCAGCTTGGAACGGATATCGTCAATCTCCCTTTGAAGGGCCTTCGCCTTTTCCGGGTCCGGATTTGCCTGGGTCAAGAGCGTGCTGAGCTCGGAAGACTTTTGCCACAGCTCGTTTCTCAACTGGGTGGTTTCATCGAAATATTTCCTTTCTAACTCCCTGAGCTTCTGCACCTGCTCAGGGACGGCGGTTCCTGGTCCCCACCCGTAATAGGGGCCGTACCCATAGCCCATCATGCCATAATGGGGGCCGTACCCGTACCCCATCATACCCCAGTTGCCCATCATGGGGCCAGCTCCCCAGGGCATAGCCCAGGCAATGACCGGGATGGCAAGGATAGCCACCAGCAATGAAATGCCCAGAACCGTAAAAGTCCTCTTCTTCATGATCAATCCTCCTTTTGTTTTTTTGTTTGTCTTGTTGCGTAACATTAAAGCAATTGATGTGCCACAATGTAGGTAATACAGATAACTAGCTGATTATTGGTAACTTTCTCTGTTTCGATCCAGGTCATAAAACAACCAGAAATCTCAAAGCTCCCTTCTATTGGATAAATAGTATCCAGATTTCAGCAAAGAAACAGCATAATTGGATAGAAAATACCCGCTTCAACTTGGAGTCCCTGGAGAATGGATGTCTAGAGTAATAGAGGAAACAGAAAAATGATAATAATCAGAAAGTTAACTTAATGTTGCACAGTGGTACAGGATTTGCTTTCCTGGTGAAGAAGGTTCTGGTATCATCAAGGAGTTTCAAAAAGGAGATTCTAATGAAGATGGATAGAAGAACATTCTTGAAAACAGGTTTGGGGGCCGCCGCCTTGCTCGGTGTCCCGGGGTGGGTGAAAACATTTGCTGAGGTTGGAGCGGCCGGAAAGGAGAGGGAAAAGGTCAGGGAATTTGTGTTTTCCGCCACGAAGGCTCGAATTAACCTGGGCAGGGGCCCGGATTTCTGGGCTTGGACCTATAATGGTCAGGTACCTGGACCTGAACTTCGTGTAAAGGAAGGTGAAACAATCAGGGTCATACTGAAGAACTATCTACCGGAAGAGACTACCATTCACTGGCATGGGATACCATTGCCCAACTCAATGGACGGGGTACCTGGTGTAACACAAGAGGGCGTCAAGCCCGGAGAGGTGTTTGTTTACGAGTTTGAAGCGAAGCCAGCGGGGACCTATATCTATCATTCACATGCCGGATACCAGCTAGATCAAGGCCTTTACGGCCCATTGATCATCGACGCAGCCGGAGAAGAGGGGAACTACGATCGCGAATATACTCTCATGCTGGAAGATTGGGTAATGAAAGACGGAGGAGGCGTTGCCAATACTCCTCGGCGCTCTCCCATAATGGGTATGATGGGGGGTATGAGTGGAAGAAGAGGTGGAACCACACAGGGCAGGGGGCCCCTTCTTGAACCACTCTATGATGCCTATGCAGTGAATGGTAAGATCTATCCGGAAGTAACTCCAGTAAGGGTCAAGGCCGGTGACAGGATCAGATTGAGGATGGCGAATCCTTCTTCTACAACTATCTATTATTTGAGTCTTGCGGGTCATTCCCTCACCATAACCCATGCGGACGGAAACCCTGTGATGCCGACTGAAACAGACGTCCTTCGAATAGGAATGGGGGAGCGCTATGACGTTGAGTTTGTGGCAAATAATCCCGGACATTGGCTCCTGGCAGCCATGGAAAGGGGATTCGGTGAGGCACAACTCCGGGTTCCGATCATCTACAAGGGAGTTAGCAGAAAAACGCCCGAGGCCCCGGTTTTCCAAAGGGGTCAACGCCTTGTTTCTTACTGGGACCTCAGGTCTTCCTTTTCCCCTTCCAGCACCAGTCCTGAACCTGCGTCCAGAATATTCGATCAGATCTTGAGCGGGGGAATGCATTCGCCCTTTTGGACCATCAACGGGCAGGTCTATCCCAATGCCGCGCCTCTGAGGGTAAACAATGGGGATCGGATCAGGATTCGATACTGGAATCGGAGCATGATGCCCCATCCCATGCACCTGCACGGTCACTTCTTCAGGGTAGTCAATCCCCCTCTGCCACCGGATCAGTGGGTCTTGAAAGATACTGTTATCGTAGATCCCATGCAGAGAATGGAGATAGAGTTCCTTGCGGACAACCCGGGGAGATGGTTTCATCACTGCCACAATCTTTACCATATGATGGCGGGAATGGCAAACATAGTCGTATACGAGTGAAAGGTGGAAATTCTTCAAAGGAGAAGCTATCGAGTATTGTGCTCGACATATTGAGGGGAGGACTGCCAAGATGAAAAAGATACAAAGGAGCTGGAAGATCGCTGCAATTCTGGCGTGTGCCATATACTTCGTGGCATTGGTTGGGGCTGCCGTAGCCAAGACAGAGGATGAGGAAAACAGCATCAGGATCTACAAAAGGGTGAGCAGGGCTGTGGTCAATATTACTAGCACGGTGATAGAGCGGGACTTCTTTTTGAACCCCGTGCCCAGGGAAGGAGCGGGTTCAGGATCAATCATAGATAAGCAAGGCCACATATTGACGAATCACCACGTTATCAAAGATTCCCAAAAGATAGAGGTTACACTGGGGGATGGAAGTAAGTGGCCGGCCAAATTGGTCGGGTCCGACCCGGACAATGATCTGGCTGTCATAAGGATCAGGGCACCCAGAGAAAGACTCACTGTGATCCCCATGGGCGACTCCGATGAGCTGGAGGTGGGACAGAAGGTCCTGGCCATTGGTAATCCCTTCGGCCTGGGACAGACCCTTACTACCGGGATCATCAGCTCCCTGGGGCGTAGGATTCGTGCCGAGGGGGGAGCCCTAATTGAGGACGTGATACAAACAGATGCGGCCATCAACCCAGGGAATAGCGGTGGGCCCCTGTTGGACTCCGACGGGAGGATCATCGGGGTTAATTCCGCTATTATCAGCCCTACGGGGGCCAGCATCGGGATAGGGTTCGCAATACCGGTGAACACGGTAAAGCGCGTCCTGCCCGATTTGATAGAGAAGGGCTACGTATCCTACCCCTGGATAGGGGCCTCGGTATATCCCCTGATCCCCGAGTTTGCGGAGGTCCTGGGTCTCAAGGTCAAAAGGGGTGCCATCGTGGCTCAAGTAATACCCGGGGCTCCGGCTGAGCGCGCGGGGCTCAGGGGGGCTACAAGGCAGGTGGTGGTGGGTAATTCGCTGATCCCGGTTGGCGGGGATGTCATAGTGGCAATGGACGGAAAGGAAGTGGATTCCGCCGATACGCTGATCCGGATGATCAGGGAAAGGCGGCCCGGGGATAGGATCAAGCTCAAGGTTCTGCGAGGAGACAAGTTCATAAAGATATCCGTTACCCTGGGAGAGCGACCAAGACAGAGGTAGATAGGATAATCACTGTGTATCGAGACAAGGAAACGATCAACAGGGTATCAAGGGATATTGTAAGGGATTTCATCGAGGCCTATTCGTCAGTCAATTAGAAGGAGCGGTCTTAATCTATGAAGGACATATTGGAGCCTTTGAGGGACATAGAGGTCTGTTGCAAGACAGATATTGGACCAAAGCGTGCCCGGAACGAAGACTACCACGTAATTGTCATGGATCCAGGAGATGGGCGTGATACCCGGTCATTGGGTTGTCTTTTTGCCATTGCCGATGGGATGGGAGGGCATCCTGGTGGAGCCGAAGCCAGCCTCATGGCCTGCGAACAATTGGTCAACTACTATTATGAGAACCGGGAAATAGATAGGGAAGACGTGGGGGCAACGGCACGGAAAAGACTTGGTATTCTGGAAAGAGCGATACTAGAGATACATGGAGAGATTCAGAAGTATGCCCGGGTTCATAAGCAGTATGAGGGAATGGGCACGACCCTTTCGGCCCTGGTATTGCTGGGGAGTTTCGCCTTGACCGCGCATGTGGGGGACAGTCGCATCTACAGGTTGAGGGGCCTGGATTTCGAAAAGTTGACAGAGGACCATACAATGGCTCAACTCTCGGTAGAGATGGGTCTTCTTAAACAGGAAGAGGCCCAAGACCACCCCATGAGCCATGTGTTGATGCAGTCGGTGGGAGAAGGGCTGGACGAGGTCCACACGAGGTTGGAAAAAACAATGTCCGGTGATAGGTTCTTGTTGTGCAGCGACGGTTTGCACGGGGTTGTACCGGACGATGCAATCAAGGAGATTCTTGCAAGCAGTCCCGAGGTGGAAGTAGCCTGTGGCCGACTTTTGGCTGAGGCCTTGGGAAGGGGCGGGAGAGATAATGTTACTGTCATGGTCATCCAGGTTTAAGGATTGATGGGTTGATAAGAAGGTAAGGATGGGAGACGATTCAAAGCACAGTATCCCCGTGGGCACGGTAATGAATGAAAAATACGTGATCCTGGAGTTTATCGCGAAGGGAGGCATGGGAGAGGTCTATCGTTCCCACCAAATCAACCTGAAACGGGACGTGGCAATAAAGATCATATCCGAGGAATGGTTGGAATCCATCAAGGACAATCAGGAGGAGTTTGAGGTCGGTATCCAGCGATTCCACAATGAAGTTGAGGCAATGGCCCAAATCCGGCATCCCAACATCCTGCAAATCTACGATTACGGATCATTCACCCTTGAAGAGGACGAGAAGGGTGAAGCCAGGGAATATATTGTAATGGAATATGTCCCCGGAGGGACGTTGCGCTCAACCATGTCAGAAGACGGGTTTTACCCGGAAGAGGACTTGACCAAGGAGTGGCTGAGAGAGTATTTCCTGCCGGTACTTGATGGTATCCAGGCATTGCATGAGGCCGGGATCATTCACAGGGACCTGAAGCCCGGCAATATCCTCATGGATGGCAATATCCCCAAGATTACAGACTTCGGCCTGGCCCGTTCTACCAAGTTCAAGCCTGTAACCCAATCTGTTGACGTAAAGGGCACACCAACCTACATGTCTCCAGAGCACTTCTTGGATCTGAGACGAACAGATCACAGGGCTGATATCTATTCCCTCGGGAAGATACTGGTGGAGGCAATCGATGGCAAGAAAGTAGCCAAGGACATACCTTTCAAACAGGCCGGGCTCAGGAAGGCGGAGACGCCTTTTTTCAAGGCACTCGATCGTATAATCCGGACCGCGACGGAGGAAGATCGGGACAAGAGATGCAATTCCGTGAAAGAATTGCGGGAGGCAATAACCGGTGCACTGGGCCTGGAAGAGACAAAAAAAGGCGAGAGAGTGCCTTCGAGAGAGAGGACAGGTGCAAGGATCGTCCCCAGGCGTTGGATGGGGGCGGTTTTCGGCACCGTAATCCTATTTGTGCTCGTTATTGGGCTGTGGGTATTCCGAGAAGGCGTTTGGGAAACAGCCCCTTTCCGGAAAAGACAAGAGGTGGCAGTTGAAAAGGTGAATCAGCCGGAATCTCCGCTCCAGGAATCACCGGCCCCTGGGAAGGGAAGCCTTCGCGAGGTGATTACCGGCAGGGACGGTGCGTCAATGCGGCTTATCCCGGGGGGCGACTTTCAATTCCCCATAAGACTCGGGGGGCAAGAAAAAAAGATCCAGAAGGTAGACACTTTTTACATGGACGAAACAGAGGTGACAAATCACCAGTTTGTAGAATTCTTGAACAGGGTCATCAAAAAAATCTCGGTAGGAGAAGGGGTTGTCAGGGGCGAAGGCAAGGTATGGTTGCTCCTGGGAGAAGTTACGGAGGGATATGAACCCATAGTGTATTCGGAGGGAAGCTTTAGGGTCAAGGATCCTGCTTTCCATTCCCATCCCGTGGTCAGGGTAACGCCTGAAGGAGCGGCCGCCTATGCCGGCTTCTTTGGCCGAAGGCTTCCAAGCGAATTGGAGTGGCTTTATGCAGAGGGTGGAATGAACGTCAGGCCGGTGGGTCAAGCAGGCGCCTCCCCCGGGCCTGACGCCCCTACGGGACACATGGAGATGATGGAGCAGATGCATGGACAAGGAGCCGGGGATACGCCTGGGCAAGAACCGCTACCGGAAACTCCTTTGCCTGTTGTCCTGTCCAAACCCAACTCTTACGGCGTCAAGGGGCTCGACGGTAATGTAAACGAGTGGGCGAGGAGGGGATCGAGATACGTTGTCATGCCTTCGGGGATTCCAAGGAATCCATGGGAGGCCTTTGAGGAAGTGGGGTTCCGAACCGTCTTGGGTGTCAAATAAAGGCACGCCGATATTCGAAAAGGGATCAAGTTGTCCCCGGCTCACAGGCAACCACAACAATGATGGCTTCGTAAAAAGTCGAAATTGAGATGGCAAAGTAAAAAGCTTCAAGTAAGTCTTCAAGTTGAGCTTGCGAAATCCGGCTGAGCAGGAGCGCGCGAATCTCGTGTGATGAGGCGTACTTAGCGTACGCCGCAATCACAACGAGATGAAGCGCAACGCAGAAATTGGACTTTTTACGAAGCCATCAACAATGAGCCGGGGTATCTTTACTCTATTCCCCGGAAAAGGGTGCTGTCATCTTTTCTCCCTATCCGAGGAATAAAGCGGGGAGTATTCTTGGCATACCGAGAATACCTCTCACCGAACACTGATAACACTTCTCTTTCCTCCCTCAAGGCCAGGCGAAAGTATGTCCAAACCAGTACGGGAAACATTGCAACTGTTACTACCGTCGGCCACTGAATCAAGAAAGAGACCATAATTATGATAAAAGCAACGTATTGTGGATGCCTCACCCATGCGTAGGGGCCGACCGTGGCAAGGTCTCCCCTTTTCTGTCCATTGTAGAGGACCTTCCATGAGACGGCGAGAAGCACGAAGCCGCCAATGAGCATGATATTGCTGATCATATGGAGGGGACCGAGGTGTGCGTCGCCTTCCCAGCCGAGAATGGTCTGCAATATATGCCCCGAATCGTGGCTCAGCCAGTCTACCTGCGGGTACTTGGTTCCGAGCCATCCCGACAGCAGGTATATGGTCAAGGGGAAACCATACATTTCCGTGAACAGGGCTGTGATAAAGGCGGAAAAAGCGCCAAAGGTCCGCCAGTCTCTCCTGGTCTTGGGCCTGAAAAAGCTGAAAGCGAAGAGTAGGATTATCAATGAATTCACCAGGACTATTCCCCACAGGCCGTAAGCATTTCCAATTTCCATGTCAGATATGTCCTCCGGAATGATTCTTTCAACTCGGCTGCTGATCCGATGTCATCTCGTTTGCCGACCGAAATCAGGAAAGCCTTACGAGGGGCGTCTCTCCGATGGTTTTTCTGTTATATGAATCTAGTGGCACTTTAAGGGCTTTCCGTTGGTTGCCCTGTTCAATCTTTCCAGGTACCTGCCCCAAATGCCTTTCCGTTTGGGTCCTTTTGTCTTCAAGTACTTGGCAGGATTTGTTTCAAAAGATCTGCGGCACCCCTCGGAACAGAACCAGTAGCTATGGCCCTGGTAGTTGGATACCAGCCGGGTACTCCCCGGGGCCACAGTCATGCCGCACACAGGGTCAATGAACGTGTTGTCTGTTTTCTCTGTTGCTTTCATTTTTCCCTCCTGAGCTTTTATCGCGTTTGTCTTCTTAAGGTAAACGCAAGTTATGTGCCACAATGTAGTATATAAACCATAACACGTTAGAATTGCAAATATTATTTCACGTTAGGCATCCCGGGGACGACACTTACGCTGGTGGTTCCCAGCAGGAGTGGCTACTAGGTATCCAGAATATCACCCGGCAAAGTATCCAGGAGGATACAAGGTATTCGAATATTCTGCCTTCTCAAGAGGGGTTCTAGGGACAGATTGCTGAGTAGGAAGAGAGAAGCATCTTTCGAGGCGGGGCATGTAGGAAGTGGAGGATGATGGGGGCCCCTCCTGGGGGCACCCCATCCTTGCATTATCGCCAGCAAGTCCCTGGGCCATAACCCATGCCCATACCCATGCCTGGGCCGAAAGCGCCCATGGGACGGCCACGGAACCTGCCGTATCCTCCGGCAAACCCCAAGTCCGGTGCAGACTTTTGGATTTCAAGCCTGTAGCTGAGGGCCTTTTCGCTGAGTTTGGCCCTGAGATCGTTTATTTCCCCCTGAAGGGCCTTTAGCCTTTCCTGATCAGGATTGGCTTGCCTCAGCAGGGCATTGAGTTCCGCAGCCTTGCTCCAGAGTTGGTTCCTGAGTTGGGCCGTCTCTTCAAAGAATTTTCTCCGAAGCTCCAGGAGCTGTTGTTGCTGCTCAGGGGTGACGGCTGCCGGGCCACCATAGTAGCTTCTCATGTAACCTGGTCCTGCTCCCCATTTGCCCATCCTGGGTCCTCCCCGGGGTCCATGTGCCCATGCCAGGACAGGAATGGCAAGGGCGGCTACGAGCAGTAAAACACCCACAGATGTGATCATTCGCTTTTTCATGTTCCTAACCTCCTTCTGTTTTTTTGTTTTGCCTCCATTACAAAGCAAGCAATGTGCCATTACCCCGATTCACCATCAAACACCATCTGCTGCGTTACGCTCGTCCCTCGTCGCTGCGGCGTACTTGAATGTACGCCTCACTTCTCGGGATTTCACAAGCCTTGCATCTGATGCTTGCTGGTGAACGGGGTTATCCCAAAGCATCTGGTTTTGCTAGATAAACCAAAAGTTGACGGTGGGTTTAAGCATTAGAGAAGTGATTTGGAAGAGGTGGCCGATATTACGGCATTATTTTCCAGGAAATCCAGGGAAGCGTGGGAGAAGGTCAAGGCGTGAAACAGAAAGTGGATACTCCTTACCCATTTAGCCACAGGTTCGGCACAAAAACGGATAGAAAGTATCCACCTGGTGAAGGCTGCGGAGAATGGGGGGTCTCTCCCCTGCCTCTGCTTATCTCAACTGGGCCTCGTATATGCCCTGGTTCTTGCAAATGTTCTCCGGGTCTTGAAATACGATTTCCAGGGATAATCTGACATCCTGATCCTCAAAATAATGATTAGGAATTATCTCCAGCAGACCCTCGTCTGCAAAGGCCTCCAGGTAGTTGGCCACAGATTGGGGGGAAATCTCAAGTAAATCAACATATCGGTGTTCTATCGCATACAAGAAGACCTCAGCAGCAGCTTTACCCGTCTCAATAGAGTCGATGAGAACCAGCTTGTCCGCAAACACCCCGGTATTTTCAATTCCCGGATCATTCTTGGCCAAGGCCAAGGAGTTGAGAGAAAACAATAAAATCAGCAAACTGAGAAAAAAGATCTTCTTAAACATCATAAACCTCCTTTTGAAAAATCATGAAAAACAGGCTCCCTCGCACATGAAACGTGACTTGGAACTGGGAAAGAAGGGTGACGAGGACAGGAAGAAAACGAAAGTTTGTCTTCTACAGGTGAAGGAGCGAGGGTGTCTTAGTCCAGGTCCTCTCTTATAGGAGAACTTGATCGGCGGTTGCTCCCAAAGGGGGTAATCTCCTTTTGGGAGCGGTCCTTGCACATCTTCTGATACTGATCCACAACCTGTGTCCTCCATCCAAGCTGTTCAGCGATTTCGAAGGCAAAGGTCTTGGAACCCTCCGAATAGTAAGGGCGGAGATTGATGTTAACGAACCCCCATGGATACAGGGAGGCGATCTCCGAACAGAGCCTATTTACCTCATCGTATGAACCATCCACGGCCACCACCTCGGAACCGTAAACCGCTGTGCCTACGACCTTGCTTTGTTCAATGGAAGAGGGGATGAAGAAGACATAACTCCCGAACCCGGTAGCAGAGGCTTGAGCGGCAAGGGAGTTAGCAAGGTTGCCGGTTGAGGCGCATGCCACCGTGTCGAACTCAAATTCCCTGGCCTTGGACAAGGCCACCGCCACGCCCCTGTCCTTGAATGAAAGGGTGGGTGAGTTGACCGCGTCATTCTTGATATAAAGGTTCCGAAGCCCCAAACACTCCCCCAGCCTCTCAGCCTTTAGGAGGGGAGTGAAGCCGACGTGGAGACCAACCCGGGGCCCTTGGTTCAAAGGTAAGAGGGGATGGTATCTCCACATGCTCGGCGCTCCGAGAGCTATTGAGTCAGGTGAGAAGTCCTTAGCTATCTTCTCGTAGTCATAAATCACTTCAAGGGGGCCGAAACATTCTTCGCACACGTATAAGGGCCCTTCCGGATATTCCTTGTTACACTCTGGGCATCTAAGGCCTGAATTGTAAGACATAGATAATTCCTCCTTTTCACTCTTTCCCCCGATAGGAAAGATCAAGTCAAGATAAGATCAAATAGTTTTTTTTGGAAACCTGTGACGGGAAGGGCCAAGCTAGGAGAGGGTCAGAGGCATCTCAGGGTAAGAAGAGGCGATATACTCTATCTGATCACTCGATTTTTCTTCCGCCGCAGATTCCCGCACGAATACGTTGCACATTTCGCCATCGCGCATATCACCAGCGTCTTGCATGTCCATTTCCATATCGCCACCTCCTTTCAAAGAGAAGATTTTGACACACTACGACAATGTGGTAGCCCATGTCAAGTGTTTTTATCAAAAATTGTCCCCACACTGAAAAATTTCTATTAACGCTGACTCCTCTGGAGATTTGGTATAAGATATAGGTTTTTATACCTGGTTTTGGGGAGCCGGCATGAAGGACTCGGGAGAGAAGAAAAATCTGACCAGAGAAAGATACGATCGAATAGCCCCGTGGTATGACTTCTTCGAAGGGCCCATGGAGTGGTTGAAATTCAGGGGCTGGAGGAAGAGGCTATTAGGTAGGATAAGTGGTGAGAATGTCCTGGAGGCCGGGGTCGGAACCGGGAAAAACCTCCCCTATTATCCGGCGGGAGAAAGGCCCGTTGCCGTAGACCTGAGTTTCAAGATGCTTGAGAGGGCAAGAAAGAGGGCGAAAGGCCTCTCCATGGGTGCCCCTTTGATTCAGATGGACATCCAACATATGGGTTTTAATGACAACCGGTTTGATATGGTCCTGGCCACCTTTGTGTTCTGCTCTGTCCCTGATCCGGTTGAAGGCCTTAGGGAGATGAGGAGGGTGTGCAGGCCGGGTGGCAGGCTACTTTTGCTGGAGCACATGCGGCCTGAAAATCCTCTTTTGGGCGCCCTCTTTGACCTGATGAATCCGCTGACCAAGAGGATCACTGGGGCCGATATCAATAGGCGTACAATAGACAACATCCGGAAAGCTGGATGGAAGATCAGGAAGGAAGAGAAACTATTCTTGGATATCGTAAGACTCATAGAAGCCGAGCCGGAAGAAACTCGCTGATGAGAATATGAGGTACGCAGCTATTGACAAGGGCGTAATGCTTATTAAATATTATCAAATTACTAGACAATAAGATTGTCGGAGGTGGAAAGCATGGAGACAAAGACCTTATCAGTGCCCAACATTTCCTGTGGCCATTGTGTGATGACTATCAAGCGGGAGCTGGAAGAATTGGAGGGCATCTCGAAAGTTGAAGGAGATCCCGACAAAAAGGAGATCACCGTGACCTGGGAGGATCCCGCGACATTTGAAAAGATAAAGACCACCCTTAAGGAGATCAATTATCCTGCTGCTGATTGAGTGCCTAATCCACAAGCCGGTAATACGGGAAGGATCCAGGTCTTCCTAGACCTGATTTCCTGCCCTGCAAGGCCCATTACCAAAGGACGGATCGGTCTCAGAGATCCCAAGGAGAAATTCCATGGCAGAGGAAAACGTAACCATACCAGTCACGGGGATGACCTGTGCCAACTGTGCCCTGAATATCGAGCGGAGCGTCAAGAAGCTCCCCGGCATAAAGGAGGCAAATGTTAATTTTGCCACTGAGCAGGCCTCAGTCTCCTTTGATCCTGATAGGGTCAGGCTGGACGATCTCGTTAGCAAGATATCTGATGCAGGCTACGGTGTAGGTAAGGCAAAGATCGAGCTTCCCATTACCGGGATGACCTGTGCGAATTGCGCCATGACCATCGAGAGGACCTTGAATAAGAAGGTCCCGGGCGTTCTCAAGGCATCCGTGAATTTTGCATCAGAGCGCGCCGCGGTCGAATATGTCCCTACCATTACCGGACCTGATGAGATAATAGCCGCCATAGAGCGGGCGGGATATGGGGCAGTTCGGCCCGAGGAGCTCCTGGAGGGAGAGGATGCGGAACTAGCTGCACGAAGGGCGGAGATAAGGACCCAGACTCTACGGTTCGTCATTGGCCTGATATTTACCACACCCCTCTTTTTCATGAGCATGGCCCGCGACTTCGGCTTCCTTGGGGCTTGGAGCCACGATGCCTGGGTTAACTGGCTGTTCTTGGCCCTGGCGACCCCCGTACAATTTTATACCGGATGGGACTATTACACGGGCGGGCTCAAGAGCCTGAGAAACAAGAGCGCCAACATGGACGTCCTGGTGGCCATGGGTTCCTCGGTTGCCTATTTCTACTCTTTCGCACTCCTGATATACCCGCCTCTAGGGGAACACGTTTACTTCGAGACATCGGCTGTCATTATTACCCTGATCAAGCTGGGCAAGATGCTGGAGGCCAGGACAAAGGGTAGGACCGGCGGGGCCATCAGAAAATTGATGGGCCTGCGTCCAAAGACTGCCACAATAGTTGAGCAGGGAAAAGAAAGGGAGGTGCCCCTTGCCATGGTGAAGGTGGGGGATCACCTGTTGGTGCGTCCAGGGGAGAGGATCCCCGTTGACGGAGTGGTTCTCGAAGGCGAATCCAGTGTGGACGAATCAATGCTGACAGGAGAGCCTATCCCTGTCGGTAAGGGCCCGGGGGATATGGTCACGGGAGGTACAATCAACGGTGAAGGGCTCCTCAAGTTTGAAGCAAAGAGGGTCGGCAAGGATACGGCCCTTGCCCAGATCATCAGGTTGGTGCAAGAGGCCCAGGGCAGCAAAGCGCCGATACAGGCCTTGGCAGACCGGGTCGCCGCGATTTTCGTCCCGAGTGTCATAGGTATTGCCTTTCTGACCTTCGCCCTGTGGTGGGGTATAGGCGGTGAGTTCGTGCCTGCAATGATTCGGATGGTTGCCGTCCTGGTCATCGCATGCCCCTGTGCCCTGGGCCTTGCCACCCCTACGGCTATCATGGCCGGCACTGGTAAGGGTGCCGAGAGGGGTATCCTTTTCAAAAACAGCGAGGCCCTTGAGACGGCAACCAAACTGGACACCATAGTACTGGATAAGACGGGGACGATTACCCTGGGAAAGCCCACGGTGGCCGATATCGTCAGATGTATGAACGGGAGGGTGAAAGACGACCTGACCCTTCTCCAATTCGCTGCCTCGGTGGAAAGGGGATCAGAACACCCGCTGGGAATGGCGATCGTCAGGGAGGCCGAGACAAGGGGCATTGAGCTTTTTGCCCCGGAATCTTTCAGGGCCACAAAGGGCCAAGGCGTTGAGGCCAGGGTAAACGGGATCCGGATAAAAGTGGGGAAACCCCGGTGGTTCGAGGAAGCCGGTGTAGATATCGAACCAATAGGACAGGTGATCAGTGATCTTCAGGGCCAGGGCAAAACCGTGATGGTGGTGGTGGTGGACAATGAACCCGCTGGGGTGCTCGCGGTCGCGGACAGGGTGAAGCCAGAATCCCCCAGTGCGATAGGCGAGTTGAAGAGACAGAACCTCAAGGTGGTCATGCTCACGGGAGACAACATGCAGACCGCCAGGGCTATTGCTTCTGAAGTGGGCATTGATGAGGTTTTCGCTGAAGTGAGACCCGAAGAGAAGTCCATGAAAATCAAAGAACTTCAAGCCAGGGATGAGAAAGTGGGCATGGTGGGAGACGGCATCAATGACGCCCCGGCCCTGGCACAGGCAGACGTTGGTTTTGCCATTGGCACGGGCACGGACGTGGCGATCGAAACAGGGGACGTGATCCTTGTAAGCGGGAGTCTCCACGGGGTCTCCAAGGCCATAGAGCTGAGCAGGGCCACCATGAGAACCATACGGCAGAACCTGTTCTGGGCCTTCTTCTATAATTCAGTCCTTATCCCGGTAGCTGCCGGTGTCCTTTATCCCTTTGCCTTCCTGCCCTATTTCCTGAGGCAGCTGCACCCTATACTGGCCGCCTTTGCCATGGCAATGAGCAGTATCACGGTAGTCTCCAACAGCCTTCGTTTGTACAGGGCGAAAATAGCCACGCCGGATTAGGGTTTAGCGTGTAGGAGCCGGTTCAATACCGTTTGATTCGCAAAACCTCGATTGCTCATTCCATTTCTTCGGCCTTGCCTGCTGGGATCCTGAGGTGGCCGTCCACCAATTCCAGGTCCAGCCACCACTTGCGCCTGGGGTCGGGTTTCCCATAACCCATAATATCATCGCCCCAGATTCCTATCCGCCTTGCAGGCGGCACATGCCTCATGGTCCAGTTGACCGATCGGTGGAACAGGGTATAGGGTTTGCTCCAGGGGCATGCCTTGATACACGTCCCGCATCCCGCGCCATGCTTATTCCCCACTCTCATGCTTGTACATTTTTCGACGTCATTGGGCCACTTTTCGTATCCATTGTGGATGACCTTGTCTCCATGGCTGATTGCGCCTGCGGGACATTCTCTGGCACACTTGCCACACTTGGTACAAAAATCCTGGAGCCCGAAATCTATAGGCCTGTCCACGGCGAGAGGCAGGTCCGTGGTTACCACGGCAGCCTTGAAACGAGGTCCCAGGAAGGGGTTCAGCACTATATCTCCAATACGGCACATCTCCCCGAGTCCGGCCCACAGGAGGATTGGAGGCACAACTACCTGGTAGTTAAGGGCGTGGTGCGCCCGGGCCGGATAGCCAAGCCTGCGAATGTAATCGGCCAGGATACATGCGATAAACCCGGAAGAAGTGTAAGACATGAAGCTCATGGAATTGCTTATCCAGTCATGGCCAGTGGTAGCGGCCTCTGTACGGGTATCCTGATCAATCAGGATGGCAATGGCGTACTTGTGATTAAGTTCTATTCTCTCGCCACCGTGCCACGCCCCGTAGCTATAGACAGCGTAAGGGGGCAGCTCGCAGATGCCGACAAGATCCGCCCTCAGGAAGTAGGCCGTTTCCTTAATATGGGCGGACATCCATTCAGGATCATCAGCAAGGGGGGCCTTCTCAGGGGCAACCTCGCCGTCCACCATCTTTCGCAGGTTGAACCCCATTTGAAGCAGGGCGCCTGAGAGGGGGTGCTTGCTTACGAAGCGAAAATATTCCTTCTTCAGCCTGGGGCCGAAGTCTCCCCGGCCTGCCCTGTTAAAGCCACTCTCTCTTTCATCAACTCGTTGCACTTTGTCCTCATAGATAGCAGTTGTGGGGCGGTCAACCCTCTTTAAAGCGTGGACCGGGTAAGTATCCGCATGCCCGAATTTGCCTTTGTCACGGCGGTGGTTTATCATTCTTTTAGTCCCTCCTTCAATATTGCTTTCTTTTCAACCGGAGAATGAACTGTTACGCTAATTGAGGCAAAACTGCATCAGGCGTCATCTGTTAATCGTTATTGTTTATAGGTCTCGGAGGCCCCATACCAGAAAATATTATCTCACCCCTGGTAGAGATATGAGAATGGCGCGGTCAGGGGGAGTTGGATAAGGGATAACAAATAACAGGTAACGCCCAATAGAGCCTTTTTCTCTCATAGGGTGTTATATATGCACCAAGTAACATCAACCTTCAAGCAATAAAAGCCCCAAAATCGTACCTCCCCGGTCCCGGCTCGAACCGGGCCTCCCGGAGAGGCCGTCTCAGATGCAGTGTTTTTTTTTGAAAAATACATGGTTCACCGCATTTAATAAACCCTATTATTTTGGGAGTATGTTATTTAAAATAGAATCACTTTCAGGCAAAGAAGCACGCTGGAGCAAGAATCGGGGTATCAAAGGGCAATTATGGGGAAATTAACCCGCTCCGGTTCCAAAGGCCACCGGAATTGTTCGCCCCTTCGTTCATTACCTGTGGCAACCTACCTGATACTGGGGTGGGGCGGACAAATCCGGCGATATTCACAGCCAGGCCATCCTTTAGAGGAGGATACGATGCCCAGGGAATCAATAGCGCTCCCTTATCAAGTGGAATATCTCTCCATACTCAATGAAAAAGGCGAGATTGACAAGGATCTGGAACGGGAAGTGCCCCAAGAGCTCCTTGTCAAGCTCTTCAGGGCCATGATGCTGGGCCGCAAGTTTGATCAAAGATTGTTGAACCTCCAGCGACAGGGAAGAATAGGTACCTTTGCGCCGATCACAGGACAGGAAGCCTCCCAATTGGGTGCCGTGGCACCTTTGAGGAGTACTGACTGGACTGCACCCTCATTCCGGGAAACCGCGGCTGACCTGTGGCGCGGCAAGTCCATGGAGACCGTGATACTGAACTTTGGTGGCTACAATGAGGTGTGGCCGGAGGAGCCGCGGCACAATGACCTCCCCATTTCCATACCTGTGGCATCCCAGGTCCTCCACGCCGTGGGCATTGCCTGGGCAATGAAGTACAGGGAAAAGGATGATGTCGCCATGACATTCCTGGGCGACGGGGGCACATCGGAAGGTGACTTCCATGAGGGGATGAACCTAGCCGGGGTCTACCAGGTGCCTGTGATATTCGTGTGCCAGAACAACCAGTGGGCCATTTCCCTCCCCCGGTCCAAGCAGACCCGTTCAAAGACCCTGGCTCAAAAGGCCCTGGCATATGATATCCCAGGGATCCAGGTGGACGGAAACGACATCCTGGCCGTCTACTCAGCCTCAAGTGAAGCAGTGGACAGAGCCAGGTCGGGCGGAGGTCCCACCTTCATAGAATGTGTCACCTACAGGATGATGATGCACACCACTGCCGACGACCCGAAACGCTACCGGACGGATGATGAAGTAGAGGCCTGGAGGGCAAAGGACCCCATTACGCGCTTCAAGAAATACCTGTTCAGCAAGGGGCTCCTATCGGAAGATATGGTCATTTCCATGGAAAAGGAAATCGAAGATAGTATTCAGGCAGCAGTGGACAGGGCTGAGGAGTACATGGGAAAGATCGGCAATCCCCTGGACATGTTCGATCACGTCTATGCAGAGCTTCCACCTTACCTGGAGGAGCAAAAGGAAGCCCTTGCCAGGGAGTTGGCGGCCTCCTTGGGGAAGGAGGAAAGACATGGCTAGGATGACCATGGTGCAAGCCCTTAACATGGCCCTTCGCCAGGAGATGGAGAAGGATGACAGGGTGATTGTTCTGGGCGAGGACGTTGGCCTGGACGGCGGTGTATTCCGCGTTACAGAGGGACTTGTTGATCGGTTTGGGGAGCAGAGGGTCCTGGATACGCCCCTTGCCGAGTCGGGTATCGTGGGGATGTCCATAGGGATGGCAATATACGGTCTTAGGCCGGTGTGTGAAATTCAGTTCTCCGGTTTTTCCTATCTCAACTTCCATCAAATCGAATGCCATGCTTCACGAATGCGGTGGCGCTCGCGGGGCAATTTTCAAGTCCCCATGGTGCTCCGGACCCCTTACGGTGGAGGGGTCAGGGCCCTTGAGCACCACTCTGAAAGCCGGGAGGCCTTTTATGCACACATGCCGGGAGTAAAGATGGTGATACCCTCGGGCCCGCGCAATGCCAGGGCGCTTCTGGTAAGTGCCATCCGGGACCCTGATCCCGTGATATTCTTCGAGGGCAAGGCCATCTACAGGGCATTTCGAGAAGAGGTACCCGAGGAGGAAGAAACCATTCCCATAGGTAAAGCCCAGGTCGTGAGAGAAGGCAATGACCTGACGATGATCTCCTATGGCGCCATGATCAGGACTGCCATGGGGGCAGCCGATCAACTCCAGGAGGAGGATGGGGTCGAAGTTGAAGTCATTGATCTCTTGACGATCTCACCCCTCGATGAGGCGCCTTTGGTCAAGTCAGTGCAAAAAACGGGTCGCGCCCTGATCGTGCACGAGGCTCCGCGGAGCTTCGGCCCCGGAGCTGAGGTCATATCCAGGATCATGGAAAAGGCATTCTATTACCTCGAAGCCCCCATTGCCCGCGTAACCGGTTTCGATATAATTATCCCCCTGTTCCAGAGGGAGAATGCCTACCTGCCCACCAGCCACAGGATTGTACGGGCAGCCAAGGAAGTGTTGAAAACCTAGGAGGAGGGCAGAAATGGCCAGACCTTTCAGATTACCAGACCTGGGCGAAGGCATTCACGAGGGGGAAGTGCTTGCCCTTCTCGTCTCTGTTGGAGACAAGGTAAAGGAAGGGGACCCCATCATAGAGGTGGAGACGGACAAGGCGGCCGTGGAGATACCTTCCCCTTTTACGGGGACTGTTGAAGAAATCATGGTAAAACCAGGTGATACGGTCAAGGTGGGAGACGTACTTATGACCTTCAGCAATGGAAGGGTTCCCGAGGGGATCACAGAACCAGGCCCTGCACCGGTCCAAATTGAAAGGGCTGCTCCGGTGCCTGCCTCACCTGCCACCAGGCGTCTCGCCAGGGAACTCGGGGTGGACCTGCACCTGGTCAAGCCCACTGGACCGTGAGGACTCGTGACCGCAGAGGATGTGCGCAGGTTTTCCGAAGGGGGTGTCAGAGAGGAAAGGGCGGTGAGCCGGACCGAAGAAGCCGCGGCAGCCCCGGAAGCCGGGGAAATCCCCTCGCAAATACCAGGCGAAGGGGCACCTGTTCCGGCGCCGGCACCCACCCTGCCGGACTTTTCAAAGTGGGGTCCCGTTGAAAGGGTTCCCATACGTTCCGTTCGCAGGGCCACTGCCAGGCAGATGGCCCTTGCCTGGGCCAACATCCCCCACGTCCATAACCAGGACTGGATTGATATGACCAAACTGGATGCCTTCCGGGCCAAGCACAAGAAAGAGGTCGAGGCCAAGGGCGGGAAATTGACCGTTACGGTCTTTGCCTTAAAGGCGGTCGCCACGGCGCTCAAGATGTACCCGAGGTTCAATTCTTCCTACGACACAGGATCAGGAGATCTCATCATCAAGCACTATTTCAATATCGGAGTCGCGGTCAACACTGAAAAGGGCTTACTCGTTCCCGTGATAAAGGAGGTTGATCGCAAGAGCATTACTGAGCTTGCCATCGAGCTTGCGAGGCTTGTCAAAAGGACACGGGAGGGAAAGGCAACCCTGGAGGAGATGCAGGGCGGCACCTTCACCATCACCAATGTGGGTCCAATGGGAGGCGGGTTTTTCGCACCGATCATCAATTTCCCGGAAGTGGCGATCCTGGGCATGGGTTCCACGAGCATGCAGCCCGTGGTCAAGAAAAAGGGAGATGGTTACGAGATCGTACCAAGGCCAATGATGCCCGTGGTCCTCTGTATTGACCACCGGGTCCTGGACGGCGCCGATGCCATAGCATTTTTGCGTGTTATCATCCAGGCCCTGGAAGACCCGGAGGAACTGTTCATTACCATGATATGAAGAAGATAAAGCCTCTTGGGGATGGTTGAACGATGGTAATGGGAGAACTTGAACTCGACACGGAAATACTGGTCATCGGTAGCGGACCGGGAGGCTACGCTGCTGCTTTCAGGGCCGCGGACCTGGGGTTCGATGTGACCATGGTAGACATGGAGCCACGCCCGGGCGGTGAATGCCTCTATAGGGGCTGCATTCCCTCCAAGGCCCTCCTTTACCTTGCGGGTTTGATCACGAGCGCCTACAAGGCATCCTCTATGGGAATTACATTTGGCAAGCCGGAAATCGACATTGAAAAGGTGAGGGCATGGAAAAAGCAGGTGATAGATAGACTGGCAGACGGACTGGTCACGTTGACCAAGAAGCGAGGGATTCAGCTCATACAGGGAAAGGCCTACTTTGAGAGCTCTGAGCGGGTGCGACTCCAGGATTCCGAGATAAGGCACATCAAGTTCGGCCATGCCATCCTGGCAACGGGCTCCCATCCGACCCCTTTCCAGGACGTCCAATACGAGGGAGGGGGCCCCATCATGTATTCAGCGGATGCGCTCGAATTGCGGGATATCCCGGGCTCCCTCCTGATCCTTGGGGGAGGTTATGTGGCCCTTGAGATGGGGACTTTATACTCTGCCCTCGGATCAAGGGTCACTCTTGCGGTGAGGAGCGACAGGCTCCTTCGGGGGGCTGATCCAGACATTGCGGCGCCTCTTATAAAAAAGCTAGGCACCATCTTTGATACAATCCACTTCAACACCGTAGCCGGATCCCTCACTTTGTCCGGGGACAGGGTCCTGGTGAAGTTTGAGGGTAAGGCTGATAAGCCGGAGCAGGAGTTTGACAGGGTCCTTGTCGCCATGGGAAGACGGCCCAATTCAAGTGATATAGGCCTTGAGAACACGAAGGTCAAGGTAGACGAAAGGGGGTTTGTTGTTACAGATGAACAACAACGCACTACAGATGATCGCATCTTCGTGGTCGGAGACGTGGCAGGAGGGCCCCTGCTGGCCCACAAGGCGTTCCACGAAGGCAAGATAGCCGCTGAAGTCATTGCCGGTGAACCGTCCGCCTTTGATGTCCGAGCCATACCTGCGGTGGTTTATACTGACCCCCAGGTCGCCTGGTGCGGACTCACAGAGGAAGAGGCTCATAAGAGGGGCGTAAGCGCAAGGATCGAAAGGTTCCCTTGGAAATTCTCCAGCAGGGCCGTGACCATGGGTGCGGTAGAAGGCCTTACCAAGCTTATCATTGATCCTGAGACGGGGAGAATACTCGGTATCGGCATTGCAGGACACGAGGCAGAAGGGATGATCTCCGAAGGTGCACTTGCCATTGAGATGGGGGCCCTTTCCACCGATATTGCCCTTACCGTGCATCCCCACCCCACCCTTTCAGAGACCGTTGGGGAGGCTGCCGAGATCTTTTTAGGTACCTCTACCCACATCATGCCAAAGGCCGGAAGATCAAAGCTTGACGACCTGTCGCCCAAAGCCTGATCGACGATGATCTGGATTCCCCATAGAAATTTTCACAAATTGGTTTCCTGTGCCGCATCCTTTCCGGGCAACAAGAAGATCTAGCCCTTTTATCTGTCCTCCGATAACGCTTAAAGCCGCCATAGGGTCGGCACCGATCAAATCAGGGTCACTCTACCAGTAAAAAAGGGAATTCCCTGTGAGGCCGCAAGACTCTCTCTGGCCCTTATCATCAAGGATGTCAAAGGTCAAGGTCAATGCCCCTATTCTGCTGGCCCTTTGTGAGTCGGATGAGGGAACCTCCTGTCTTCTCCAAACCTTTGTCTTGACATCAGGACTGATTTTCCAATAACTTAAATTTATAATACCTGCTTGTGGGGACAAAAAAGCTTATTCTTTACCCCAGGGGCGGGTTGCTCAGCGGGCGGTGTAAAATCACTCTTGTGTCTTCCGCAGACATGGTAGCTAGCCCTGCGGGTATTCAACATACAACGTTGTTCATAGCATTTACCAAATAGGGGGTTCCGGGCGTGTATTTCTATGAAAAAAAAACGCTTGAGCGCATGAAGGAACGACTTATGAGCGCGCTTCCTGGCAGGGTTGTCTCGGTCTTTGCCTTTGGTTCGAGGGTGAGGGGAGATCATGATAGGAACTCCGACTTTGATATCCTTATTGTGGTAAAGGATAGGAGTCCTGCGATCGAAGAGAGGATCATGGATATTATTGTTCAAGAAGAGATGAAAAGGGGGCTATCTTTTACACCTGTTATTAAGGATTTTATACACACGGACATAAAGTCTTGCGCATGGCGGCAGTGTCAGGGTTATAGATGATAGCGAGTTAGGGTCAAGCATGCGCAGTTATTTATGACCGTGTGTATAGTTCTTTTGAGCTGGAGATGCGATACAATTCGCCTTTCTATCAAAACATTGAAAAAGAAGGGATACGGATATGAGCCTAGATGTTAGCGATAAGAAGGCACTGAGTGATATTAGAATGGAGAAGGCCCTGGAGTTTTTGAAGGACGCGCATGCCAACTTGGGCGGCGCAGTGCTTTGGGGGTCAGGCTAACCCGGAGCAACCAAAGGTTGGATGGGCTTGCCCGGGAAAGGTTCTACAGGTCGAGAGGGCTCTTTACACCCACTATGTTCTTGGTGGCCACGTGGGTATATATCATCGTGGTTTGGAGGTTCTTATGACCGAGCAACTCCTGGATCGTCCTGATGTCATACCCGTTTTCAAGCAGGTGGGTGGCAAAACTGTGCCGCAGGGTGTGAATGGAAACCTGCTTGGATATGCCTGCCCTGGCCGCTGCCATTTTGAAGGCCCGCTGAAGGGAAGCAGGGTGCACGTGGTGACGCCTCACCACGAGGCTCACCGGGTCGACTGAGAGGGATTTTGAAGGGAAGAGCCAAAACCAGCCCCATTCCTTTCCGGCATTGGGGTATTTTCTTTCCAGGGCGCCGGGCAACTGGACCCCGTTGAGTCCCTGCTTGCGGTCCTGCTCGTACACTGCCCGGGCTGAGTCAATATGGCGGATGAGATCATCTTTGAGACGCTCAGGAAAGACCGTCCTCCTGTCCTTGTCACCCTTTCCCGACCTGACAATGACTATGCCCCGTTCGAGATCAACATCCTTTATCCTGAGCCTGAGACACTCCATCAACCTGAGTCCGCAGCCATAGATGAGCATCGCCATCAGGCGATGGATACCCTTCATCTCATGGAATACACTCTCCACCTCTTGAACGCTCATCACCACTGGCAGCCGGCGTTTCTCCTTTGCGCGCACGGCCTCTATCATGTTCTCAATATCCTTTTCCAGCACATGTCGGAACACAAAGACAAGGGCGTTCAATGCCTGGGACTGTGTAGAAGGAGAAACCTTCTTTTCCATTGCGAGATGGCTGAGAAAATCCTGGAGATCACCGCCAGCAAGATCCCGGGGCCCCTTTGATTTTGTAAATCCCCTGAAGCGTCTCAGCCACATAATGTAGGATTTCTCCGTGTTCAGGGATCTGTGTCTCAGCCGCAAGGCCTTCCTTGTCTCCTTCTCCAAGCAAGCCCACTCCTCTTGACTGGCATCAGTTCCCTTGCCAGGCCTTCGGCCATTGCGAGAGAGGAAATAATTGTATAATCTCAGGGCGTAATCGGCCTGCTTTATCTGCCAGTCTTCATGTCTCTTGGACAGGTGATTCAGGAACAGGCCTTTTTTATCGGAATTGACCGCCTTGTCAACCGGTTCATCAAGGTATTCGTAGCAAAGGGATACCCACTTGAGATAATAAGGGATATGGGTGCTTTTGATGTGTCCGTTGCTCGTCAGGTATTGTCTGAATTCACTCAGCATAAGAATCCTCTATATTATTAAGATAAAGTAATAGCCATCCCTTTATGTTCTTATACTGCAATATGAGCCTCAATCAACTCAAAACTGCCCGTTTTTTGTTGACATTCACGGACTCTTACCATATTCTGCCACCAATTACCATAATAAAGATAAAAGAAAATGTTCGCGCCGCCTATAGATAAACCCAAGGGCGCGGGCGATAAGTCGTACCGTTGTGTGAGGAACAGTGAGATAATAAAGGGACGGCGGCGCGAATGACCGGGCTGCGCTTCCGCTCAGCCGCCTTGCCCGCGCCTGCGGCGCGAACAAGTCGCTGGAGCGGAAATTGCTCCCT